>JAULXA010000358.1:0-3608 GCA_032118875.1 Flavobacterium sp. | reverse complement strand
GAATCATTAATATTTCGTTTCATTCTATGAACTTTTTTAATAAATTTTTTCATTTCACGAATGGCGTTACTCATTAAAACCGCTTGAAAGTTATCTCCATAACCTAAACCGTGAGCAATACCTGCTGCAATCGAATAAATATTCTTTAAAACCGCTGCATATTCTGTTCCGATTATATCATCAGACGTTTTGGCTTTTATGTAATACGAAGAAACATTTTTAGCTAAATATTTCGCCTTTTCTTTATCTGAACATGCAATTGTTAAATACGACAAACGTTCTAAAGCCACTTCTTCTGCGTGACAAGGTCCCGTAATTACACCAATATTCTCGTATGGAATATTAAAATGAGTATGAAAATGTTCCCCAACAATTAAACTGGTTTCTGGCACAATACCTTTGATTGCAGAAAAAACTGTTTTTCCTTCTAAAGACTCGGTCATTTTTTCTAATTCACCGCTTAAAAACGCAGATGGAATAGCAAAAATGATAATGTCTGCAAATTTAATTGCTTCATTAATATCGTTGGTTAATTGTAATTTATTCGTATCAAAAGCTACTGAACTTAAATAATTTGGGTTGTGTTTTTGGTGTTTCAAATGCTCTAACGCATAAGTGCTACGCATATACCACGCAATTTTTTCTTGATTTTCACATAACATTTTTGCGATAGCTGTTGCCCAACTTCCGCCACCTATAACTGCAAATTTTTTATTGTTTTCCATATTCAAAAATAATGAACCTCAAAAATACACTTTTTCAATTACAAGTGCAAGTTCAAAAATTTAATGATTATTTTCTTAATTCCTAAACCACTAATTTACTTGGCATTAAAGACCGGAAACAAAATAAAAAACATTTTAAACTTGTTAATGATTTGTGAATAGCACATTTTTGGCACGGCAATTGAATTGTACTTTATAACCTTAAAAAAATGCGTTATGAAAGCAAAATTACTTATAGTGGCATTTATTTCACTCTTCACTTTACAGTCTTGTACAACTGATGTAGTAGTAAATGATTATCAGGATTATCCGAATAATATTAGTTTACCTGAGTTAATGGAAAGTTATGATTTATGGTATGTAGATTATAATATGACAACTGGAAATGGAGATGTTCCGTTTTTATCAAAAGCATTTACGGTTTCTTTTTTAGGAGGCGATTTATTTGCAAATAATAATTTAGTGGGATTAGGAAGTAACGGAAATGGTTTCGGAGTAAATATTGGATATTACAATTATTCTTCAAATTCTGTCCGAGTGTATCACAATATTTATGGGTTTTATGAGTTAAATGTATATCAAGTTTCTCAAAATGAAATTAAGTTAGTTGATCCATATACGAATACAACTTATTATTTAGTTGGTTACCAAAGAAGTTCTTTTGATTATGATAGAGTGTTTTATGACAACATGCATTATTTCTTGCAAGAATATGTAGCTTGGGAAAAAGTGTACACGAGCGCTGCAGGAAATCCGAATGCTTTTGATGCCGAAAACTATTTGAAATTTGTAATTGGAAGTAACAGCACGTTTCGTTCATCACAAGATTATATGATTGGCAATGTAAATAACATTTATTGGGATTATACCGGGAATTATAACATTCAGAATGTAGCTGGAAATTATTATACGAAAAAATTGAATCTGTACTACAACAGTAATGATTATGAAGGATTTGATATTACAGTAATTAACGACGGTAGAATAAGATTATATCACATAGCTAGTGGAACAACATATGAATTTGAAGGTAGAGGCTTTATTCCAATTATGAGAAATGCAGCATCAAGAACCAAAACAAATTTAGAGCCCGTTTCAAAAGCGAAAAAATAGTTAGTAGTTTAGTTTAGTTTGTAAAAAGCGTCACGAGATTTAGTTCCCGGACGCTTTTTCTTTTTGTTTTATATGTAATAAAGGTTTTTAACTGAACACTAAAAACTGATAACTGAACACTAATTTAATAGCTCATTTCTACAATTTCTTTGACTTTATCTAAAGTGATGTTTTGTTTTTCACCCATGGCTTTCCACCCTCTTTCTTCAAAACGATTTACGATGAAATTAGCAGTGTTGTCATAATTTGTTGTCGCTTGAGATAATTTAGTTTCCATTCCCATTTCTTCCAAGAAAGAAACTAATTTTTCAATTGCTTTTTCTGCAACATCTTCTGTTGAATCTCCAGTTAAATTGAAAACTCGTTCTCCGAATTGTGCTAATTTTTCTTTTTTAGTTTCAAACATTACTCGGTATAAATTCGGACCGATTATAGCCAAAGTTCTCGCGTGATCAATTTCGTACAAAGCCGTTAATTCATGGCCAATCATGTGTGTTGCCCAATCGGATGCCACACCTTTTTGAATCAATCCGTTTAATGCCATGGTTGCACACCACATAAAATTGGATGCTAATTTATAATCCGAAGGATTTTCGACAACTTTCGGACCAATTTCTACTAGAGTTTGTAAAATACCTTCTGAAATTCGGTCTTGTAATAACGCTTCTTGCGGATATGTTAAATATTGTTCTAAAACATGTGTAAAAGCATCTACTACTCCATTTTGAAGTTGTCTTTTTGGTAACGATTGAATTACCGTTGGATCACAAATAGAAAATTGAGGAAACAAAGCACTTCCGCCTAACGTTAGTTTTTCATGAGTGGCATCAATTGTAATTACCGCACCAGAATTCATTTCAGAACCCGTTGCTGGTAATGTTAAAACCGTTCCAAATGGAATTACTTTAGACACATCTTTAAACAAAATTTTGTTTTTAAGAATATCCACCGCATTGCCTTCATAATTTACAGCGCCTGAAATAAATTTCACACCATCAATAACACTTCCTCCGCCAACGGCTAAAATAAAAGTAATTTTTTCGGCACGAATAATTTCTACCGCTTTCATTAAAGTCTCAAAGCGTGGATTTGGTTCAATTCCACCAAATTCAATGACTTCATGACCTTTTAAATATTCCGTAACTTGGGCATGAATACCATTTTTAAAAATACTTCCACCGCCATAAGCCAATAACACCTTAGCATTAAATGGAATCAAAGTTGCTAATTTTTCAATTTGATTTTTACCAAAAACATAATTGGTAGGATTGTATAATTCGAAGTTTAACATGCTATTATTTATTTAATTGTTCTAACAAGTTTTTTGCTACTAATTTTGATGAAGCTGGATTTTGACCTGTAATTAGCAAACCATCTTCCACAGCATATGGCGCCCAATTTTCACCTTTACTATATAAAGCACCATTGGCTTTTAAAGCATCTTCCAATAAAAACGGAACTATTTTAGTTAAGCCAACAGCTTCTTCTTCTTCATTAGTGAAACCAGTTACCTTCTTACCTTTAACCAAATAAGCTTCATTTATTTTTACGTTTTTTAATACAGCTGGTGCATGACAAACAAATGCAATTGGTTTATTGGTTGTATAAAAAGTTTCGATTAAAGATATAGAATTTTTATCAGAAACCAAATCCCATAATGGTCCATGTCCACCAGGATAAAAAATAGCGTCATAATCAGCAGCATTAATATCTGCTAATTTAACTGTGTTTTTTAATTTTTCTTGTAAAGCTTTATCTGCATCAAAACGT
>JAULXA010000357.1:0-3765 GCA_032118875.1 Flavobacterium sp. | reverse complement strand
TACTTTCGCCACAAACAGAAGAATTTCGGAAATTCATGAAGGCGATATTTTAAGTTTCAAAAATGCTGGAGCCTATTGTTTTTCAATGGCTTCGAATTATAATTCGAGAACAAAACCAGCAGAAGTCTTATGGAAAAATGGAACAGCTCATTTGATTAGAGAAAGAGAAACTTTTGAAGATATCTTAAGAAATCAAGTTGAAATCGAAATGTAAAAACATAAAAAAAGCACTGAGATTTTCAGTGCTTTTTTATTTTATTATTTAGTTAAAACTTCTTCTAAAACTTCAGATTGTGTGCCGTTTGGCATTGTGATTTTAAGTTTCTGGGCTAAAGTTGGAGCAATTTGCGTAATCGTTTTTTTGTTGAACGATTCTCCATATTTAATATTCCAACCATAAAATAAACACGGAACGTGTGTATCATATGAATATGGCGAACCGTGTGTAGTTCCTGTTGAAGAATATTCCATAAATCCAGGTTTGAATAATAAAACTAATTCTCCGTTTTGCTTTGGATCGTAACCGTTTGCAATAAATTGTAGCATCGGATTATTAGAACCCGAATTTTGAATTTCTTCTTCTGTAAACGCATTACTTATAAAGTGTTGCGTCATTAAAAACTCTTTTAATTGCTGTTTCACTTTATTTAATTCTAACCCTTTTTGTTTTACTTTTTCTTTATTAATAAAAACATTAAAATTAGAATAATCTAGCAATACATTTTCACCAAAAGTCTTTTGAGAAAATTCTATAATACTTTGTTTTAAATTTTTAGAATTTAAACTTTCAACTGCGTATTTATTATCTTTTAAATAAGTCGCATTTTCAGCACCAGCGTGATCAGCTGTTAAGAAAACTAAATATTGGCCCTTACCTACTTTATCATCTAAATACGTTAAGAAATCAGCAATTGTTTCATCTAAACGTAAATAAGTATCTTGCAATTCTATAGAACGTGGTCCTAAAACATGTCCAACATAATCAGTTGAAGAAAAACTCATCGTAAGGAAATCGGTAATTTCATCTGTGCCCATTTTCTCATTTTCGATGGCTTTTTTAGCGAAATCAGCAACTAAATTATTTCCATAAGGTGTTGTTCTTAAAATACCTGCATCGTTATTGTTAAACATTTCCTTCATATCATATGGAAAGAAAGGCGTTTTCTTAAATAACTTTCCTTCGTATGGATTATTGTCGTTTAAACTTTCGTTATAGGTTTCTTTTGGTTTTAATAAATCCCAACCTTTTTCAATATATTTTAGATAGTTTTTTTCTCCATTAAATTGTGTTGCCCAATCTGGTAATTTCTTACCGTAAAAAGAACTTGAAATAAAATTTCCAGTATTTGTGTACCAAAATGCCCAATCTGCAAAATGTCCGGCGGGTAAAATCGCACCTCTATCTTTTATACTAATTCCAATTACTTTGCTTTTAAAGTTAGTTGACAATTTCAATTCGTCTGTAATTGTAGTACTAAAAAGGTTTTTCGGAGACATTTTTCCTTCAGATTCAGTTCCTTCTACCAAAGTGGTAACAGACTCATCATCGGTGCAATAGATTTCTTTTCCAATTGCTTTATTAAACCAATCGTTACCAATAATTCCGTTTACATTTGGCAAGGCACCTGTAAAAATTGCGGCATGACCAGGAGCTGTATACGTTGGCATATAGTTATAATGCATGTTATGAAACGTGAAGCCTTTGTTCATTAATTTCTTAAAACCATTGTCTGAAAAATCATTGGCAAAACGATACAAATATTCCATTTTCATTTGATCTACCACAATTCCAACCACTAATTTTGGTTTTTCTTGAGCGTTTAAAAAGGTAGTACAAACTAAAAATCCTAAAATGAGTTTTTTCATTAATTTAATTTTGAATGGTTAATTTTTATTTTCTAAAAGTGGTACGAATTTAAAATCACCTAATTCGGTTTTCTCAAATTGTGTTTCATTTTTCCTAATTAATAAAGTCATAATCTGTTCCTTATCTCCAACTGGAATCACTAATCTTCCTCCTATTTTCAACTGAGACAATAAAGCTTGTGGAATAATTGGCGCACCAGCAGTAACAATGATACTATCAAAAGGAGCTTCTTTTTCTAAACCTATATAGCCATCGCCAAAAACAAATAACTTTGGTCTATAACCTAAAGTTGGTAACAATCGTGATGTTTTTTTAAATAATTCATTTTGTCTTTCGATAGTAAACACTTTTGCACCTAAAGTAACTAAAACTGCTGTTTGATAACCACTACCCGTGCCAATTTCTAAAACTTTATGATCTTTTTCTATTTGTAATAATTCACTCTGAAAGGCAACTGTATAAGGTTGAGAGATGGTTTGCCCAGCTCCAATTGGAAACGCTTTATCTTGATAAGCAAAATCCTCAAAACTAGAATTCAAAAACAAATGTCGAGGTATTTTTTTAATAGCCTCTAACACGTTTTTATCCGTAATTCCTTTTTCTTGTAATTGCTTTGCAAGCTGATTTCTAAGCCCTTGATGTTTGTTAGTATCTTTCAATTGAAGTAGTAAATTATTGATGTAAAATTAGATTTAAAATTTCAAAAAGCAAATCGAAATTTTTATTATTTAATTACTATTTTTGATGAAATTTATTTTTATGTTAAAAGTCGGAGTTTTAGGTGCTGGTCACTTAGGAAAAATACATTTACGCTTATTAAATCAGTCAGAAAAATACGAATTAGTTGGTTTTTTTGATCCTTTTGAAGAAAATGCTACTAAAGTTGCTGCTGAATTCGGTTATAAAAAATTCGATTCTATAGAAAGTTTACTTGCTGAAGTTGATGTTGTAGATATTGTAACACCAACGATTCAACATTTCGATTGTGCCAAAATGGTAATCGAAGCAGGAAAACATATTTTCATCGAAAAACCAATCGCAACTACAGTTGAAGAAGCTGAAGAAATTGTGGCTTTGGCGAATAAATATAAGGTTAAAGGGCAAGTTGGACATGTGGAACGTTTCAATCCTGCTTTTACAGCTGTGAAAGATATGATTGATAAACCTATGTTTATTGAAACACATCGTTTAGCTGAATTTAATCCGCGTGGTACAGATGTTCCTGTGGTTTTAGATTTAATGATTCACGATATTGATGCGATTTTAAGTGTGGTGAAATCGAAAGTAAAAACGGTTAATGCGAGTAGTGTTGCTGTGATTTCCGATTCTCCAGATATTACGAATGCCCGTTTAGAATTTGAAAACGGTTGTGTAGCCAATATTACGGCGAGTAGAATTTCTATGAAAAACATGCGTAAATCACGTTTTTTTCAAAAAGACGCTTACATTTCTGTCGATTATTTGGACAAAATTTGCGAAGTAGTTCGTATGCAAGATGCTCCAGAAATTCCTGGCGATTTTGATATGATTTTACAAAATGCAGAAGGTGTCAAAAAACAAATTTATTTCGACAATCCAAATGTAAATCCAAACAATGCTATTTTAGATGAATTAGAAGCGTTTGCAGATGCTATCAATAACAATACGACTCCAATTGTAAGTTTAGAAGATGGAACTGAAGCGTTACGTGTAGCCTATCAAATTATTGATTGTATTGGAAAATAAAAAATTAGACAAAATAACAACAAACATATAAACACAAAATGAAACAAATTGCCGTAATAGGATCAGGAACAATGGGTAATGGAATTGCTCATACATTTGCACAAGCAGGATTCACAGTAAAATTAATTGATATTTCTGAAAAATCATTAGAAAAAGGAATGGCAACAATTGCC
>JAULXA010000356.1:0-5813 GCA_032118875.1 Flavobacterium sp. | reverse complement strand
TTTATCAAACGAAACTTGGGAATTAGAATATATTACCGGACCAAAAATTGCTTTTGATGGTTTATTTCCTGAAAACAAGCCGCAAATTACATTCAATACTGCCAAAAAAGAAGTTAGCGGAACAACAGGTTGTAATGGTTTTACAACCAAATATACTTTAGATGGACAAACCATTAAATTTGATGAAAATTTCCCGATAACTATGAGATATTGTGACGGCGGTGGTGAAAAAGTTTTCTTAAAAATGATAAAAGAAGTAAACCATTATTACATTGACTATGAAGGGAAACTTTTTTTAAATAAAGGTGACATCCCAATGTTGCGATTCAAAAAAATTATTAAATAATATACATTTTACGGAATGAAAAAATCAATATACTTCGCAGTTTTACTTTTCACAATTTTGAGTTGCAAAACAACTTCAACAGCGACAAATACTGTAAATACCGAAGAAAACTCAACTATACTATCAAGTAATTCTGATAAAAAGCCCTATTTTAAAGCTAGTGGAACAGAGCCTTTTTGGAGCATTCAAATTTATGAAGATAAAATTGTGTATAAAACTCCAGAAGATTCCATTTTTTTGCCTCACGCTGAGCCTATTTTAGCAATGGATAGCAATGTGAAATTATATAAAACAAAAACCAAACATTCAGAATTTAACATTCAAATTTCGCAACAAGAATGCACCAATCAAATGTCTGGTGAAATTTTTCCTTATAAAGTTAGCGTTGACTTTAAAAAGAATGCTTCATCCAATTTTGAAAAAATTAATGGTTGTGGACAATACATCATAGATTATCGTTTGCACGATATTTGGGTTTTAGAAGAACTTAATGGTAATAAAGTTATCAAAGAAGATTTTACCGATATGTTGCCCGTAATGGAAATTTTTAAAAACATGAATTCTTATAAATTTAGCGGTCTTTTGGGTTGTAATAGGATCATGAGTTCCTTGTTTTTTGAGAGAGAAAAACTAAGATTTAACAACATTTCGTCAACTAAGATGATGTGTGGAAATTCCAATAAAGAGGCTGAATTAATAACAGCACTTGAAAGTGTCACAACATATTCCATAGGAGATAACAGATTAATTTTATCAAATCCATCTGGAAAAAAAATTATACTTAAAAAAATTGATTAATATTTAAAAACGTAAAATATGAAGAAATTCACCGTGTTATTTTTTACAGCATTAACGATGTTAAATTGTAAAAATAAAGAAGAAAAAACAGAAAATACAAACACACAAGAAGTTCTTACGGAAGAAAAAAAGCCTGCTTCAATAGATTTAGGTTGCTATATTTTCAATGATGGCAAAAACGATGTGATTTTTGAAATTACAGAAAACGGTAGCGAAATTAAGGGAAATCTAACTTTCGCCTTTGCAGAAAAAGATAAAAATTCTGGAAGTTTTAATGGAAAATTAAATGACAACATTTTGTTAGGAAAATATACATTTCAATCTGAAGGAACTGAGAGTGTTCGTGAAGTAGCTTTTAAAATTGATGGTGATAAACTAATTGAAGGTTATGGAGATTTAAATGAAGAAGGTACTGCTTTTAAAGATATTGCCAATTTAAATTTTACTTCAAAAATGCCTTTAACTAAAACAGATTGCATTAAATAAAAATTGCAAAATGTTATGGAAGAAGTAAAAACACAAAACCAAACTACTAAAAGAAATCTAATTGATTTTTTAGGATTTCTTTTAGTTTGGATAGCTGTTATTGGCCAATTTATTTTATTGATTCAAAACAGACAAGCTGATATTCCAGAAACCATTATTCGGTTTTTTAGTTTTTTCACCATTCTAACCAATATATTAGTTGCTTTATATTATACTTCTAGAATTTCAATTTTTAAGATAACTTATCTTTCAAGATTATCAAAAGATGGAAATTTAACCGCATTAACAGCATTTATTTTAGTAGTTGGATTAGTATATCAAATCATTTTAAGAGGTACTTGGCAACCGACTGGCTTACAAAGAATTATTGATGAGTTGTTACACTCTGTAATACCCCTTTTTGTATTATTATATTGGTTGAAATTTACTAATAAAGCTGATTTAATTTTCAAAAATATTAAAGTTTAGCTTTGGTATCCGATTGGTTATTTAATGTTTATAATTATTCGAGGTCATTTTTCTAACTTTTATCCTTATCCTTTTGTGAATGTAAGTGAAATTGGTTATCCACAAACTCTAATTAATTCTGTATTAGTCAGCTTATTTTTCTTATTTATAATGGGAACTTTAATTTTTATTGGAAATAAAACTCGTAAATCTTAATTATCCCAACCAACCTTCTCTGTCTAAACTTCTGTATTGAATAGCTTCAGCGATATGATGTGAATACACATTTTTAGAATTTTCTAAATCGGCGATAGTTCGAGAAACCTTTAAAATTCTATCATAAGCACGTGCTGATAAATTCAAACGTTCCATTGCAGTTTTCAATAATTGTAGAGAAACTTCATCTAAAGCACAATATTCGCGGATCAATTTACTGCTCATTTGCGCATTATAATGAATGTGATTGTAGTTTTCAAAGCGTTGTGTTTGAATATTTCTGGCTTCTGTAACCCGTTTTCTGATTTCCACGCTACTTTCTGCTTTTCGGTTTTCCGATAATTTTTCGAAAGGCACTGGTGTAACTTCAATATGAATGTCGATTCTATCTAATAATGGTCCAGAAATTTTACTCAAATACCGTTGCATTTCCATTTGCGATGCTCCATTTGAATTTTTAGAATCGTTAAAAAATCCGCTCGGACTTGGGTTCATACTTGCCACTAACATAAATGAAGACGGGTAAGTAATAGTAAATTTTGCTCGAGCAATGGTTACTTCTCTATCTTCCAAAGGTTGTCGCATGACTTCTAACACTTCCCGTTTAAACTCGGGTAACTCATCTAAAAATAAAACGCCATTATGTGCTAAAGAAATTTCTCCAGGTTGCGGATAACTTCCACCACCAACTAAACTCACCGAACTTGCTGTGTGGTGTGGCGCTCGGAAAGGTCTTTGCGTTAACAAACCTGCATCTTTAATTCTACCAGTAACTGAATGAATTTTTGTCGTTTCTAAAGCTTCTTGCATACTCATTGGTGGCAAAATACTTGGTAAACGTTTGGCTAGCATAGTTTTTCCTGCTCCTGGCGGGCCGATTAAAATAATATTATGTCCGCCAGAAGCGGCAATTTCCATACATCTTTTAATAGACTCCTGCCCTTTTACATCGGCGAAATCAAATTCTGGAAATTCTAAGTTTTTAGAAAATTCTTCTTTGGTATCAATTACTGTCGGAATTAAAGTTTCTTTTCCTTCAAAAAAATTAATAACTTGAAGTACATTATCCACTCCATACACATCTAATCCATCCACAATTGCAGCTTCTTTCACATTTTGAATCGGAAGAATAATTCCAGTAAAACCTTCTTCTTTTGCTTTTATAGCAATGGATAAAGCGCCTCGAATGGGTTGTAAACCTCCATCTAAGGACATTTCACCCATAATGATATACTTTCCAACTTCTTCCGCATTAATTTGATCTGAAGCAGCTAAAATTCCTATAGCAAGCGTTAAATCATAGGCAGAACCTTCTTTCCTTAAATCGGCAGGCGCCATATTTATGGTAATTTTTTTTCCGGGAAGATTATAATTGTTGTTTTTGAGAGCGGCAGCAATGCGATAACTGCTTTCTTTTATGGCAGAATCTGGTAAACCTACCAAGTGGTATCCGATTCCTTTATCAATATTTACTTCAACAGTAATGGTGGTTGCGTCCACACCGAAAACGGCGCTTCCGAAGACTTTTACTAACATGGCTTGTACTTTTAAAATTGGCTTATATGAATACAAATGTAGAAAAGTTTTCGAAATAAAAAAACCTGCAAGAAATTTATCCTACAGGTTTTTATAAATTTTAAAATTGTAATCTTATTTTTTAGAAGCTGCTGCAATTCCATCATCTAGCCATTTTTTATACTCTTGAATATCGGTTGTATAAGCAATTGGTTTTGATTTGTCTTCGCCTTCGTTATTCAAAATTACATAAAGAGGTTGCGAATTACTTTTATATCTTGTGATTTGAAAATCTGTCCATTTATTCCCGATAGTAACTACTTCTTTTCCTGTAGTTTTAGAAACATATTGCTGTTCTTTTGGTAACTCAATTTTTCTATCACAGTATAAAGAAATTAGAACTACTTTCTCTTTTAAGATTGGTAAAATACTTTTATCTGACCAAACATTATCTTCCATTTTTCGGCAATTTGCACACGCATCACCAGTGAAATCTAACAATACCGGTTTACCTACTTTCTTCGCGTAAGCTAAACCTGTTTCATAATCTTCAAAAGCTACAATTCCGTGTGGTCCAGCATGAGCGTGTTCTGGCAATTCTGATTTTGAAGTTCCACCATTTCCAAATCCTGAGGCACTTTCAGCATAATTTACTGGAGGTGTTAATCCGCTTAATATTTTTAAAGGCGCTCCCCATAATCCTGGAATCATGTAGAAAGTAAAAGTCGTAACGATAATAGCCATAACTAAACGTCCAACTCCAATTTTATCTGCTTTTTCATAATCGTGAGGTAACATATATTTTCCAAATAAATATAAAGCCCAAGCTGCAAATACGGCAATCCAAATGGCGATAAATAATTCTCTTTCTAACCAATGTTTTTGTAAAACTAAATCGGCATTAGATAAAAATTTGAAGGCGAAAGCTAATTCTAAAAATCCTAAAGAAACTTTAACTGTATTTAACCAACCACCTGATTTTGGCATAGAATTTAACCAACCTGGGAACATCGCAAATAACATAAATGGTAAAGCGATGGCTAATGAAAAACCTAACATTCCAATAATTGGTGCTAAACCACCTTTTGAAGCAGATTCTACAAGTAAAGTTCCAACAATTGGACCCGTACATGAAAATGAAACTACCGCCAAAGCTAATGCCATAAAGAAGATTCCAACAACTCCACCTTTATCAGCTTTCGAGTCGATTTTGGTTGCCCAAGAACTTGGTAAAACAATTTCGAAAGCACCTAAAAATGATAATGCAAAAACCACTAATAATACAAAGAAAATTAGATTAAAAGTGACACTTGTTGATAATTCATTTAAGGCTTCTGCACCAAAAATTCCAGTAATCAAAGAACCTAACAATACATAAATAGCGATAATGGCTAAACCATAAACAATTGCATTTCTAATTCCAGCTGCTTTTGTTTTACTTTGTTTCGTAAAGAAACTCACTGTCATTGGAATCATAGGAAAAATACATGGCATCAAAAGAGCTGCAAATCCACCTAAAAAAGCTAAAAAGAAAATCGTCCATAAACTTTTTTCTTCTTTATCTGCTGGTTTTTCAATGTTTGTATCCTTTATTGGTGTAACGGCTTGTTTTGTAGTGTCTGTTTCAGTTGTAGCTACAGAATCTGTTGGTTTTGATACTGAATCAGTTGTTTCAGTAATTGCTGTTTCAGTAACTTTTATAGCAGGTAAAGTAAACTTTAAATTTGAGGTTGTCTGAACACATCTCCCATCAATACAGGCTTGTCCGTCTGCAAAAACATCAATAGTTTTCAATTTCGGATTTAATACTTTTATTCGTTGCGTAAATTTGGCTATACCTGAAAAATAATATTCATCAATTTCAAAAATATCACTGTACACTTTTTTGTATTTCCCTTCTTTTGTTTTACCCACTAATTGGTAATTTCCTTTTTGATTTTTATAAGTCAAAACCAATGGTAAAGCGCCACCCTCTGGCGTAAATTGTGAATACAAATGCCAATTG
>JAULXA010000355.1:0-6051 GCA_032118875.1 Flavobacterium sp. | reverse complement strand
AGTATTTTAGCACAAATCAAAAACCACAATGAAAAAGTCGATAGCCATTTTATTAGTATTAGCCAGTCAAGTAATTTTTGCCCAATATCCAAAAGATTATTTCCGATCACCTTTAGATATTCCAATAAATTTATCCGGAACCTTTGGAGAACTCCGCCCAAATCATTTTCATTCCGGATTAGATATTCGAACCAATAATGTAGAAGGATTACCAGTTTATGCTGCTGCAGATGGAATTATTATTAGAATAAAAGTTTCTGCATTCGGTTACGGAAAAGCTTTATATATTGCTCATCCTAATGGATATACTACAGTTTACGGTCATCTTCAAAAATTTAGCGATAAAATAGAAGCTTACGTAAAAGAGCAACAATACCGTCAAAAAAGCTACGAAGTAGAATTATATCCAAGTACTTTAAAAGTTACTCAATCTGAGATTATTGCTTTATCAGGAAATTCTGGTGGAAGTGGTGGACCCCATTTACATTTCGAATTTAGAGATACGGCTACCGAAAAAATCATCAATCCGATGGCTTTTGGAATGAATAAATTAGTAAAAGACGAAATGAAACCCGTGATTTCTAGTCTTATGGTTTATCCAGCAAACGATTCTACATCAGTAAATAGAAGTAAAAATCCAGTTAGTTTATCGTTACAAAAACAAGTAGATGGTTCTTTTTTAGCATCCAAAGTGGTTACAAATGGGAAAATTGGTTTCGCGCTTAATTCGTACGATTTATCTACAAATAATTACAATAAAAATGGAATTTATAAAGTTGTGAGTTATGTTAACGGTTCACAGAATTTTAAATTCGAGTTTGATACTTTTGCTTTTGATGAATCGAAGCACATCAATTATTTCATTGATTTTAATCGGTATAAAAAACTAAAACAGCGATTCCAGAAATTATTTATTAAGGAAAGTTATCCTTTGTCTTTAGTTAGCGGAAATACAAAAAATGGATTTTTAGACATTAAACCGAATGTAGCATATACGTATAAAATTGAAGTTTTCGATTTTCACGGAAATAAAACTATTGTAAATGTTCCCATTTCATATGAAAAAGAAGTAAATTCTACTTCAGTTACTTCAAAAGGAAATTATTATATAAAAACAAAATCCGATTATAATTTCGAATTTGAAAAAACTTCAGTTTATATTCCTGTAAATGCTTTATACGAAAATACGGCATTAAATATTAGTGAAAAAGAAGGGGTTTTAGATATTGAAAACAATTACGAAGCCATTCAAAACGGATTAACTGTAACTTTAGATATGTCTCATTTATCTGAAGAAGAACAGAAAAAAGCCTTTGTAGGAACAGTTTATGGTTTGAAATTAGAATATAATTCCTCTTTTAGAAAAGCCAATAAGGTTTCTTCGAAAGTAAAAGCTTTCGGAAAGTATAAAGTCGGATTTGATTCTGTAGCACCGCGAATTTACAATCCTAACTTCATTGAAGGCAGCAATATTTCTAAATTATCTACGTTAAGTGTTTCTATCAGTGATGCGATTTCCGGAATTGATACGTATAATGCGTATTTAAATGGTGAATGGATTTTAATGGAATACGATTATAAAACCAAAAAACTGGTTCATCATTTAAAAGATGGAAAAGTGATTTCAGGAAAAAATGATATTAAAATTGTGGTTACAGATAAGTTAGATAACTCAACCACATTTTCATCTAATTTTATATATTAATTTATGCGTTTGAATATAAAGTCAATTCGATTTATCTTATTTTTTGTATTAATTTCTTCTTTTTCTTTTGCTCAAAAAGCAAGAATTAAAGGAATTGTTCTAGACGAAAATAAGCAACCAATTGAAAATGTTACAGTAAGTTCGCCAACATCTAATACGGTTACGAACAGTAATGGTTTTTACATTTTGGAAATTGATGCCAATACGGAAATTACTATTTCTTATTCTAGCGGGACTTTTAAAAAATCGACATATAAAGTAAAATTAAAACCAAATGAAGATTTTGAATGGAATCCGATTTTAGGAACTATTGCAGAAACCATTGAAACGGTTGTGATTTCTGGGAAAAATAGAAAAATTGATGGTGGAACAGCGGTTTCGCCAGTAGTAATTAGAAGAATTCCTGGCGCAAATGCTGGTGTGGAAAATTTATTAAAAACACTTCCAGGTGTATATTCTAATAACGAATTAAGTACTTCCTACGCCGTTCGTGGTGGAAATTACGATGAAAACTTGGTGTATGTGAATGAAATTGAAGTGTATCGTCCGTTTTTAATTCGTTCTGGACAACAAGAAGGTTTAAGTTTTACGAATACCGATTTAGTACAAAACATCGATTTTTATGCGGGTGGATTTCAAGCTAAATATGGTGATAAATTATCTTCTGTTTTAGATATTGCTTACCGAAATCCAAAATCATTTCACGCAGGTTTAGAAGCGAGTTTATTAGGCGGAAGTATTTTTGCTGAAGGTGTTTCTAAAAACCAAAAATGGAGTAATATTACAGGAGTTCGTTACAGAAATAACTCTCTTTTAGTAAAAAGTCAAGAAACAGAAACCAATTACAAACCATCATTTTTAGATGTGCAATCGATGTTTAATTTCAATTTGAATACGAAATGGAATTTCAGTTTTTTAGGAAATATTGCTCAAAATAATTACAATTACGAACCGACTTCTCGTCAAACCAATTTCGGAACAATTAGCGAACCAATTGCTTTATTAATTCAGTATGAAGGAGAAGAGAAAGATAAATACACCACATTTTTTGGTGCGATTAAATCGGTTTACGAACCAAACAAAAATAACAAATACAAATATATTTCTTCCGCATATCATACGGTGGAACAAGAATATTACGACATTTTAGCACAATATCGTTTGGGTGAAGTTGACGCCAATATTGGTTCAGAAACGTTTGGAGATGTTGTGTTTTCTCGTGGAATTGGTTCACAATTAAATCACGCGAGAAATAATTTAGATGCTTTAATCGTAACTAACGAAATAAAAGGAAATCATAAATTAAATGATAATAATACTAACGTAATTGAGTGGAGTTTTAAACACAATTTCGAAAATATTAGAGATAGGTTAGTAGAGTGGGAAGTTATTGATTCTGCGGGGTTTTCATTACCAAATCCGTTATTAGGTTATGTGAATGACCAACCATACAATCCATATTACGGACCATTAGCACCTTACCAAAATGTTAGAGCTAAAAACAATACCACAATTAATCGTTTCAATGCCTATTTAAATTGGAATCATGAAGGAAAACTTGGAGAACATACTTATTATGTGAATGCTGGAGTTCGTGGACAAAGTTGGATGGTTTCTAATAATGGAATTTCTGGAGACAATCAATTTACATTTTCTCCACGAGCACAATTTATTTTAAAACCGAATTGGCAAAAAGAAATGATTTTCCGTTTTTCTGTTGGAGTGTATAATCAACCTCCATTTTATAGAGAATTACGTGCGAATGACGGAAGTGTAGATCCAAACGTAAAAGATCAAAAATCTATTCACTTTGTATTAGGTCACGATTATAGTTTTAAAATGTGGGAAAGACCGTTTAAGTTAGTCAGTGAAGCGTATTATAAAACCATGAACGATGTAAACACCTATGCAATTGACAATGTGCGTATTCGATACCGAGCTAATAATGATGCGAAAGCTTATGTATACGGAATTGACGGACGTTTAAATGGAGAATTTGTTCCAGGAGTTGAATCTTGGTTTACATTCGGGTATTTAAAAACAGAAGAAAATCAGGATGGAAGAGGAAATATCGCTCGTCCAACGGATCAACGTTTAAAATTTGCAATTTTATTTCAAGATTATATGCCGAACATTCCAAGTTTAAAAATGTATTTGAATTTGGTTTACAATACTGGATTACCAGGTGGTTCGCCAGCTTATGCTGATTCCTATGATTATCAAATGCGATTGAATGATTATCGTAGAGCCGATGCCGGATTTTCGTATGTTTTTAAAGATGCAAAACTAGGAGCTCACAGAAAATGGTTGGCTAATTTTTCAGAATTTAGTTTAGGTTTTGAAATCTATAATATGTTTAACAATCAAAATTCAATTACCAATACTTGGGTGCGTGATGTGTATACAAAAACGCAATATGGCGTTCCAAATTATTTAACGGCTAGAACGTTTAATTTAAAATTGAGCATGAGAATTTAATTTCTAATTGCTATATTTGATACTCAAACAAAAGATTATGAAAAATTATATATATATCCTTTTAGCTTCCAGTGTGATGATTTTTTCTTGTCAAGAAGAAAAAGCCAAACCGAAGGTAAAATACACCGAAAAAGGAGCGAAATCGCCACAAAAAGACACTACGAAATTAGAAGTAGCCGATTTGCCTATACAATTTGACGGTTCTAATGTTTTAGTTTACACAATTGGAAACTTAACGCTTGGAGATATTAACAAAAAAGGAAGTTATGAATCAACAGCTTATGAAGGTGTTGCTGGATTTAATGTTTCTAATTCGATGGAAAATGAAATTACAGGTTATTTGCAAAACTTAAAATTTCAAGAAATGGGTTCAGATTCGTTACACGTTTTAACGGATAAAGTGATGCTGATTGAACGTATTTCGTTTATCAAAAGCAATAAAATGTTGGTTTATGTTTTGGCTGATGCCGATACGAATCAAGATGGTGTAATTGATTCGAATGATATCAAATCATTATATACTAGTACGGAATTAGGGAAAAATTTCACTAAAGTTTCAACTGAATTACAAGAATTAATTGATTGGAAACACATGGTGTCAACTAATAAAATATATTTCAGAACCATTGAAGATGCCAACAAAAATGGCGAGTTTGATAAGAAAGACAAAATTCATTATCATTTCTTAAATTTAAAAGATAGTAAGGTTTCGGAATATTTTCCTTTGTAGTTTTTAAACACATAGTCACATAGATTTTTGTTTATGTGATGATATATTTAAGATAAACATAGCGAGCTTTGCGTAAAACTTTGCGCCTTTGCGGTTAAATTTTTATATCAAAATATCACTTTCTAAATCCGATTTTTCAATTTCGATGGTATAATCCAATTTAGAAACCAATTCAATCACTAACTTTTTATACCAGTTTTCTGATTTCGGATGAATGTAAATTTTTTCTATCAATTGGTTAATATCTACATCAATTTTTAATCCATCATTGATTTTAATATTGTTTTCAGATAAATCGGAAATAATTCTTACTTCTCGTTCATATTGAAAACTTTTGCGTTTAAACATAAACGGGAAAAACATATCATCAAATGGAATGTATTCTTTTTTATAATCGATATAATTGACTTCACCAATAAACTGACTAAAATTTATCTCAGGCTTTAAGGCTTTTTGTAATCTTCCAATAGTCGATTGAATAGCTAAACCTTCATTGTTTTGTGTAAATATTTGCCACATGGCAAACGATTCGTATTCATTAATGTGCCAACTACTAACGACTACTTTTTCACGATGCGATTTGTAATAGTGTAAAAATTCTGGATTGTTTTCAGATAATTTTTTGATTTCTTCATAAGTTGGTTCCGAAAAGGTGCCTTCATATTGATCTTCAAATTTATCCGAACGCGACATAAATAGTTTTCGCGACATTAATAAATCCAAAAATTTCGACAAGTCTAAGTATTTCCAAACAATAGTGTCTGGATCTTCCGGTAACTTAATGTTGTCGTTTTTTTTATACATTCTAAGTTATTTCCAATAATGTAATTAATTATTCTAGTGATTGTAAAGCCACCAATCTTGCATACGTTCCATTTTTAGCAATCAATTCAGCATGTTTACCTTGTTCTACAATTTCACCTTTTTGCATTACAATAATATTATCCGCTTTTTGAATGGTTGATAAACGGTGCGCAATCACAATGGAAGTTCTGTTTTGCATCATTTTTTCTAACGCATCTTGAACTGATTTTTCACTTTCTGTATCTAACGCAGAAGTTGCTTCATCTAAAATCATAATTGGTGGATTTTTCAATACCGCTCTAGCAATAGATAAACGTTGTTTTTGTCCACCCGA
>JAULXA010000354.1:0-6580 GCA_032118875.1 Flavobacterium sp. | reverse complement strand
AGCCTTTTACCAAGTAGTAAAAGGCTTTTTGCTTAAATACGCATTATAATATCTTTCATCTCCCGTAACTTCTTCTGCAAGCCAATTTGGTTTTTCAAATGTTTCATTGGCATCTGAAAGTTCAATTTCGGCCACAATTAATCCTTTGTTTTCGCCTTCAAAAATATCCACTTCAAACGTGTGGTTTCCTTTTGTGATTAAGTATCTCGTTTTGTCAATTACGCCTGTTTCGCACAATTCCAATAAAGCTTCTGCTTCTGGCAAATCGATTTCTTTTTCCCATTCAAAACGTGTGGTTCCGGTTGCGTCACCTTTGCCTTTTATAGTAATAAATCCTTTGTTATCTTTAATTCTAATTCTTACCGTACGTTCAGGAGCTGAATTCAAATAGCCTTGGGCGATTTTTTGTGCTTGGTTGGCTTCCGTCATAAAATCTAAAGAGTGGACTAAAAATTTGCGTTCTATTTCTTGCATAATTTTCAAAATATTAAGAATCAAAATAACGAAAAAAATTAAAATAAATAAGTGTTTTGATTGATTAAAATTTCTGTAATTTGTATTCACTATGGAAACCTTACAACGAAAAATAATTCACATTGATATGGATGCTTTTTACGCATCTGTAGAGCAATTGGACAATCCTGATCTAAAAGGAAAGCCAATTGCTGTGGGTGGAAATGAAATTCGAGGTGTGGTAAGTGCTGCTAGTTATGAAGCCAGAAAATTTGGAGTACGAAGCGCGATGAGTGGCGCACAAGCCGCTCGTTTATGTCCGGAATTGATTTTTGTAAAAACCAATTTTGAACGGTATAAAGAAGTTTCCCAACAAATTCGAAAAATATTTCATGAATACACAGATTTGGTAGAACCGCTTTCCTTAGACGAAGCGTATTTAGATGTTACCGAAAACAAAAAAGGCAATCCAAGTGCGACATTAATCGCCAAAGAAATTCGACAAAAAATATTTGAAGTCACAGGTTTAACCGCTTCTGCAGGAATTTCTGTAAATAAATTTGTAGCGAAAATCGCAAGTGATTTCAACAAACCAAATGGCCAAAAAACAGTCAATCCAGATGAGGTGGAAGCGTTTATTGAAGTGTTAGATGTGAAAAAATTCTACGGAATTGGAAAAGTCACTGCCGAAAAAATGTATCAATTAGGTATTTATACAGGAACCGATTTAAAAACCAAATCGTTAGAATATCTAGAAAAACATTTTGGAAACAGTGGCAAATCGTACTATAATTTATCTCGAGGGATTAGTTTTAGTCAAGTCAAACCCAATAGAGAAATGAAATCCGTTGGTGCTGAACGCACGTTTAATAAAAACTTATCTTCCGAAATTTATATGGAAGAACGATTAAAAAACATTGCAGAAGAAATTGAACGTCGCATCAAAAAATACAAAATAGCAGGCAAAACCATTACGTTAAAAATCAAATATTCCGATTTCTCACAACAAACTCGAAGTAAAACTTTGCAGTATTTTATTTCCGATAAAAACCTGATTTTCGAAACCGCTAAAGAATTATTGTATCAAGAAAAGTTGAAAGATTCTGTCCGATTATTAGGAATTTCCTTAAACAATTTAAACACGCATCAGAAAAAATTTGTAGTGTATCAATTGAAGTTTGAGTTTTAGATGGTTATTCCTAAATTATTCTTTTTCAAAACCGCATAATTACGCTATATTTGCAGATTATAAAGTAAGTAAAAGAACTTTTTAAATTTGAAAAACGGAGTTTGTTGCAAAACGAATTTTGAATTTTGAATTTTGAATTTTGAAAAAGGATACATGAAACACATTAGAAATTTTTGCATTATTGCACATATTGATCACGGAAAAAGCACATTAGCTGATAGACTTTTAGGCGCGACACAAACCGTAACGGCTAGAGAAGAAAAAGCACAGCTATTGGATAATATGGATTTGGAACGCGAACGTGGAATTACCATTAAAAGTCACGCGATTCAAATGGAATATACGTACCAAGGTCAAGAGTATATTTTAAACTTAATTGACACTCCTGGACACGTAGATTTTTCTTATGAAGTTTCTCGTAGTATTGCTGCTTGTGAAGGTGCTTTACTAATTGTGGATGCTGCTCAAAGTATTCAAGCGCAAACCATTTCCAATTTATATTTAGCTTTAGATAACGATTTGGAAATTATTCCAGTTTTAAATAAAGTAGATTTACCTTCTGCCAATCCGGAAGAAGTTTCAGACGATATTATCGATTTATTAGGTTGTAAATTAGAAGATATTATTCATGCCTCTGGTAAAACAGGTTTTGGTGTGGAAAATATTTTAGCAGCCATTATCGAAAAAATCCCACCACCAAAAGGAATAAAAGACGAACCCTTACAAGCTTTAATTTTCGACTCGCACTACAATCCTTTTAGAGGAATTGAAGTAATTTTCCGTGTAAAAAATGGAGAAATTAGAAAAGGTCAGAAAATTAAATTCATGGCTACTGGTAAAGAATATTTTGCCGATGAAGTGGGTACTTTAAAATTAAACCAAGTTCCGAAAGACGTTATTTCAACAGGTGATGTTGGGTATTTAATTTCTGGAATTAAAGAAGCAAAAGAAGTAAAAGTTGGTGATACCGTTACAGACGCTAAAACACCAACTACAAATATGATTACAGGTTTCGAAGACGTAAAACCAATGGTTTTTGCAGGAATTTATCCAGTAGATACAGATGATTACGAAGATTTACGTTCTTCAATGGAAAAATTACAATTGAATGATGCGTCGTTAGTGTTTTTACCAGAAAGTTCTGCCGCTTTAGGTTTCGGTTTCCGTTGTGGATTCTTAGGAATGTTACACATGGAAATTATTCAAGAACGATTAGAGCGTGAGTTCGATATGACGGTTATTACAACTGTACCAAACGTTTCGTACTTGGCTTATACTAAGAAAGAACCAGATGTTAGTTTCGTAATTAACAATCCTTCAGATTTACCAGAACCAAGTAAATTGGATAGAGTAGAAGAACCATTTATCAAAGCAACTATTATTACAAAAGCTGATTATGTTGGAAACGTAATGAGTTTATGTATTGAAAAACGTGGTCAAATTACTAATCAAACCTATTTAACTACAGAGCGTGTGGAATTAAATTTCGATATGCCTTTAGCTGAAATTGTATTTGATTTTTACGACAGGTTGAAAACGGTTTCTAAAGGATATGCGTCTTTTGATTACCATCCAATCGGAATGAGACAATCTAAATTAGTAAAATTAGATGTATTATTAAATGCGGCTTCAGTTGATGCACTTTCAGCGTTAATCCATGAAGATAACGCGTTTAATATTGGTAAAAAAATGTGTGAAAAACTACGTGAGTTAATCCCACGCCAGCAATTTGATATTCCTATTCAAGCAGCAATTGGTGCTAAAATCATTGCTCGTGAAACGATTAAAGCACTTCGTAAAGATGTAACGGCTAAATGTTATGGAGGAGATATTTCTCGTAAACGTAAACTTTTGGAAAAACAGAAAAAAGGTAAAAAACGTATGCGACTAGTAGGGAATGTAGAAATTCCGCAAGAAGCCTTTATGGCGGTTTTAAAACTTAACGATTAAACAATAATTTAACAATAAACACAAGAACTTATTAAGAAATAGTATTTTTTAATAAGTTCTTTTCATATAAGAGCTTTTTTTTATTATATTTATCTACTGACTATCAAATTCCCCAAACGATATCATTATGATAAAAATTTTACACATATTGCTGCTTTTTTCGGCGGTTTCTTTTTCGCAGACCATAACAGTCGACAACACAACAAATTCTCCGGCAGATCTAGTGAATTTATTGTTGCAAAATTCTTGTGTTACCGTTTCAAACATTTCCATTTCTTCCAATCAATCGGTTGGTTATTTTAATCAAAACGGTTCTAGTTTTCCAATTAACGAAGGTGTTATCATAAGAAGTGGAAACATTTTAGACACTCAAGGTTTATATACGGGTTCGAATATGGGATCAATAACAGTTGGTGGTGGAACAGATGCTTTTTTGCAAAACTTAAGCAACACAAGTAGTGGTACAACCGCTCAATTAACCGATTTATCATTTTTAGAATTTGATTTTGTACCTATTTCATCCTCTTTTAATTTCGATTTTTTATTTGCTTCAAATGATTACGGACAGTTTCAATGTTTGTCTAATGATATTTTCGCCATTGAATTAACTGATTTGACGACAGGTATTACTACAAACATTGCTGTTATTCCGACAACCACTAATCCGATTTCAGTAAAATACATTAAAAATTCTATTTATAATAGCACGTGTAGTTCCACCAATCCCGAATTATTTTCGGTTTATAATGTGGGCAATTCAGCTGCTTCTACTTTAAATATGCGTGGTCATAGTGTCGTTTTAAATGCTTCAGGAAATACAATACCGAATAATCCTTATCGGTTAAAAATGGTAATTGCAGACTATATAAATTTTAATTATGATTCTGCTGTATTCATTTCACGAGGAAGTTTTGCTAACGCAGTAAATTTCGGACCAGATCAATCAATTTGTACGGGAAACACCTTTCTTTTAGATACACAATTAGACAATACGTATACGTATCAATGGTTTCAAGACGGAAATCCGGTTGGAGGAAACACTTCTACTTTTACAGTAAATGCATCTGGAACTTACACGGTTGAAATTACAAAAGGCAGTTGTTTTTTAACAGATACTATTCTATTTAATGATTTAGCGGTTACGAATCCTATAAATTTGCAAACATGTAATACAGGAGCGGCGAGTTATCTTTTTGATTTAACCACTAATAATGAAGCGCAATTAGGAATTGATACTGCAGTTTATGACGTGTATTATTACACTTCGCCTGCAAATGCTGCGGCAAATATTCCAATTGGAGCGCCTTCAAACTATTCCACATCAACCAATCAAACCATTTATTTAAAGGTTTTTAATACAGTTACTAATCAATTTTGTACAGCAGTTTATCAATTTAACTTATTGATTAATGCTACCGTAAATGCTACACAACCTCAAGATGTTGAGGTTTGTGAAACTGCTGGTGGAACAAATTATTCTTTAGGTGCTTTAGACTCTGAAGTGTTAAATGGACAATCTGGTTATGTCGTTTGGTATTATCTTCTTCAAGCCGATGCAATTGCTGGTAATGGAGCTATAATTCCATCTGTGACAATTCCAACAGGAACAACTACTGTAACGGTTTGGATTAGAATGCAAGACAGTACCAATCCAGCTTGTTTTGATATTACCAGTGTTGATATTATTGTGAATCCATTCCCGCCAGTAGATGAGATTACTGATGTTTTGGAATGTAGCAGTTATATTTTGCCAGTACTAACCAATGGTAATTATTTTACGGGTCCGAATGGAACTGGGACGCCATTATTTGCTGGTAATACTATTGATGAAAGCACAACATACTACGTTTATAATGGTCCTGATGCTAATGGTTGTTTTAACGAATCGTCTTTTACAGCCTATTTTATTGATGAATATGAGCCGGTTTTAGACAATTGTGGTTCCTTCACCATTACAGCAACACCATACGGAATTGGTGCGTTTTATACTGCACTTGGTGGGCCAACCGGAACAGGTACATTAATTCCTCAAGGAACGGTTTACACGAATTCAACACAATCTAGTATCGTACAAACGGTGTTTTATTATGCTGAAGTTAACAATGTATTTTGTAGAGACGAACAATTTGACATTAACATTCATCCGCTTCCATTAGTAGATGATCCTGCAGATGTCACCTTTTGTAATACGTATACGTTACCAGCTTTAACAAATGGTAATTATTTTACTGGACCAGGTACAACAGGAACAGCTTATTTTGCTGGAGATAGTATTACTACTTCTCAAATTATGTATGTTTATAATAGTAATTCTTTTATTGATGTAGCTGGAAATCCAGGAGTTTGTGGATTGGAAAATAATTTTCAAATTAATATAGTAGATACTACTCAGTTTACAAATGTTTATACCTGCGATAGTTATTTCTTACCAGCCATTACTTTTGGAGGATATTATACTTTGCCTGGTGGACCTTCTACGCCTGGACAAGTACAAATGAACCCAATAACCCCGATAACCACATCTCAAGTAATTTATTATTACACAGATACTACAACTTTTCCTAACTGTACTATCGATTTAAATTTAAATTATAACATAACGATATACCCTTTGCCAAATGCAGACACTTTACCAGGTGGAACATTTTGTGGTGAATACATTTTACCAACATTAACGAACGGAAATTATTATACCTTATCTGGCGGGCCAAGTGTAGTGGGACAAATAGCCTTAAACGCGAATCAAATTATAGACTTATCAGGTAATTTCTTAGCGCCAGGAACTTTTTATATTTATAACGAAGTAGTCAATACAAATCCAGATACTACAACTATAACTTGTTTTAATGAAACAAATTTCACAATAAACATTACACCTTTTCCAGGATTAGAACAATTTATCAACACCATTGAATGTTCTCCATACACTATTGCAACTCCAGCTTTAGGACAAGTTTACACCGAACCTGATGGTCCAAATGGAATAGG
>JAULXA010000353.1:0-4673 GCA_032118875.1 Flavobacterium sp. | reverse complement strand
TTTCAGGTGAAACTTACAATATTGGCGGAAGAAACGAACGTAATAATTTACAGATTGTAGACAGAGTTTGTGCTATTTTAGACGAATTGAAACCTAAAGCTTCAGGAAGTTATAAAGATCAAATCACCTTTGTAAAAGACCGTCCTGGACACGATTTGCGTTACGCAATAGATGCTACAAAAATTGAAAATGAATTAGGCTGGAAAGCCGATGAAAATTTCGATACAGGAATTTTAAAAACTATTCAATGGTATATTAATAAGTTCTAAATAGACAGTATTTCGTTGCTAGTGCAACTTTTTACTTTTTACTTTTTACTTTTATCTTAAAAATAATGAAAGGAATTATATTAGCCGGTGGCTCAGGAACCCGTTTACACCCATTAACTCGAGCAGTTAGTAAACAATTGATGCCTATTTATGATAAACCCATGATTTACTATCCCTTATCAACTTTGATGTGGGCAGGAATCAGCGAAATATTAATCATTTCAACACCTCACGATTTACCTTTGTTTCAACATTTGTTGGGTGACGGAAGCAGTTTAGGTTGTCGATTTGAATATGCCGTTCAAGAACATCCAAACGGATTAGCAGAAGCGTTTATTATTGGAAAAGAATTTGTAGGTGACGATAAAGTAGCCTTAGTTTTAGGTGATAATATTTTCTACGGAACAGGTTTAGCAGAATTACTTCAAGCGAATAATAATCCAGATGGTGGAATTGTGTATGCCTATCACGTGCACGATCCAGAACGTTATGGTGTTGTAGAATTTGATGCTAACGGAAAAGTGCTTTCTATTGAAGAAAAACCAGCAGAGCCTAAATCAAATTATGCGGTTCCTGGAATTTATTTTTATGATAATTCGGTATTAGATATTGCGGCGAATATCCAACCAAGTCACCGTGGCGAATTGGAAATTACAGATATTAACAAAGCGTATTTAGAACAAGGAAAATTAAAAGTGAGTATTTTAGACAGAGGAACAGCTTGGTTAGATACCGGAACATTTCAGTCATTAATGCAAGCGGGACAATTTGTTCAAGTTATTGAAGAACGTCAAGGATTAAAAATTGGAGCCATTGAAGAAGCCGCATATAAAATGGGATTCATCGATGCGGAACAATTGAAAAAATTAGCACAACCGTTATTAAAAAGTGGTTACGGAACACATTTAATGAGTATTATATAAAATTTGTTTAATGTTTCAAGTTTCAAGTTTTTTAAATTTGAGGTTTGAAATGGATATATAAAATTGTTTTGAAATTTACAGAAACCAAATTAAAAGGATGTTTTATCCTTGAACCAAAAATAATTAAAGACGAACGCGGCTATTTCATGGAAAGTTTCAATGAAAAAACTTTTGCAGAAGGCGTGGGTCAAAAAGTAACTTTTGTACAAGACAATCAGTCGTTTTCTACAAAAGGTGTGTTGCGTGGTTTGCATTATCAAACAGGTGAACATGCACAAGCTAAATTAGTAAGAGTTTTACACGGCGAAGTTTTAGACGTGGCAGTCGATTTAAGACCGAATTCCCCAACTTTCGGGCAATATGAATCGGTACTTTTAACGGCAGAAAATCAAACACAATTTTTTATTCCTAGAGGTTTTGCTCACGGTTTTTTAGTATTGAGTGAAACCGCGACTTTCTTTTACAAATGCGATAATTTCTATAACAAAGAATCAGAAGGCGGTTTGTTATTTAGCGATGCAACCGTAAATATAGATTGGAATTTCCCAATAGAACAATTGCTTATTTCGGAAAAAGACACCATTTTACCGACTTTAGAAAATGCAAAAAAAGTATGGTAGTTTTAGTAACTGGCTCGAACGGACAATTAGGTCAAGCGATACAGTCGATTGTAGGAAACTATCCTTCAATCGATTTTGTGTTTTGTACTTCGTCAGAATTGAACATTACAGATAAAACGAATTGCGATTCCGTTTTCGAAAAATATAAACCACAATTTTGTATCAATGCAGCGGCTTATACAGCTGTTGATAAAGCAGAATCGGAACCAGAAAATGCATTTGCCATCAATGTTACTGGCGCACAAAATTTAGCTGAGGTTTGTAAAAATCACGACACTGTTTTATTACACATTTCTACAGATTTTGTTTTTGACGCCAAATTTGTAGATGGAATTGCGTATTATGACAGCCAATTACGTTTGCCTTTGAAAAGCGAAAAAGGATTAACAGAAACTGATGTGCCTTTTCCAGCCGGAATTTATGGATTAACGAAATTGCAAGGAGAACAAGCTATTGAAAGTACTTGGGAAAAGCATTATATTGTTAGAACGTCTTGGGTATATTCCCAATTTGCGAATAATTTCATGAAAACTATGTTACGATTAGCGTCGGAAAGAGATAGTTTGTCTGTTGTCTCAGATCAAATTGGCACACCAACCAACGCCGTTGATTTAGCAGAAGCCTTATTAAAAATAATTCAATCTTATGATGCTCAACTTGTTTCAGCATCTAACTTTGGAATCTACAATTTCAGTAACGAAGGACAATGTTCTTGGTACGATTTTGCAAAAGAAATATTCAAAGTCAATAACATTTCCATAAATTTACAACCCATACCAACTTCGGCATATCCAACACCCGCTAAAAGACCAGCGTATAGTGTTTTAGATAAAAGCAAAATAAAGCAGGTGTTTGGTGTTGAGATTAAAGACTGGAAAGAGAGTTTAAAAACAATAAAATGAAAATAGTAGTAACAGGAGGAGCTGGTTTTGTGGGTTCCACACTTTGTTTACAGTTAAGAGAAAAATATCCACATTATGAAATTGTGGCTTTTGACAACTTAAAAAGAAGAGGTTCAGAGTTAAATTTAATTGATTTTCAAAAGTGTGCAATTTCTTTTGTACACGGAGATATTAGAAACAATGAAGATTTACAATCTTTAGGTAGTTTTGATGTTTTAATTGAAGCTTCAGCAGAACCATCTGTTACAGCTGGATTAGACTCCGACCCTACTTATGTTATTAATAATAATTTATACGGTTCCATCAATTGTTTTAATGCTTGTATAAAAAATCAGGCAAAATTGATTTTTCTATCCACAAGCCGAGTTTATCCAATTGAAACCATTGAAAATGCACTTTTTAATGAAGAAGAAACTAAATTTTTATTTAAAGACAATCAAGAAATAAAAGGAATTTCTTTAAAAGGAATTTCAGAAGAATTATCTCTTGAAGGCGCACGTTCTTTTTATGGAACTACGAAATTAAGCTCGGAATTATTTATACACGAATACGCAGCTTTTTACGGATTAAAAGCAGCAGTTACTAGATTTGGCGTTATTGCCGGACCAAGACAAATGGGTAAAACAGACCAAGGTGTGGTTACATTATGGATGGCAAAGCATTATTGGAAACAATCGCTAAAATACATTGGATATGGAGGTAAAGGTAAACAGGTTAGAGATTTGCTTCATGTGGATGATTTAGTAGAATTAATTGACTTTCAAATTCATAATATTGAAAAATTTGTAGGTAAAGTCTATAATGTCGGTGGCGGATTTGAAAACAGTGCTTCTTTACAAGAAATGACTGCTATTTGCGAGAAAATCACAGGAAACAAAATACAAATTGACGAAGTTGCAGAAACTAGAACCGCAGATTTAAGAATTTTTATTACTGATAATACAAAAATAGAAACTGAAATTGGTTGGAAACCAAAAAAATCAGTGGAAACTATTTTTAAAGATATTTATCTTTGGATTCAAGAAAACGAAAAACAATTAGAATCAATTTTGAAATAAAATAATCTTGAGTAAATGAAAACTAAACAAAAAACAATACAAATTCTCAAATGGATAGCGATATTAACCCCAGTGTTTTTATTTTATTTTTATTTTTATTTTTATACTTTAAACGCTCCTATAAATGACGATTTTATTTTATTAACATTTTTAGATAACTATATAAATTCGAATACATTTGTAGGTAAATATGATGCGTTTGTTGCCCAACATAATGAACATAGAATAGTATATGATAGGGTTTGGTCATTAATTAGTTATAAAGCATTTGAAAAATTAAATTTTAATTTAATATCCTTAATAGGAAATCTTTCATTATTTGGTATTGTATTGCTTTTCTATAAAAAATTTAAACAATTAAATCGTAATTTGATTTTGTTTTTACCAATAACAATTTTTATATTTAGTTTTACATCTTGGGAAAACATTACTTTTCCTATGGCGACATTATCAAATTTTAGCGTTATGCTTTTTTCTGCGTTGTCATTATATTTCACAACTACTGAAAAATTAAAAAACAAGTATATTTATTCTGCTATTTTTTTATTTCTAGCAGTAATAACCCAAGGGAGTGGTTTATTCGTTGTGCCTATTACATTACTTATATTAATTTATAAAAAAGAATATAAAAACACGCTGTTATTTATGTTTTTCTCATGTTTTGTTTTGTTTGCGTATTTTTATGACTACCAAAATTATGGTCAAAACAAAGGGATTTTAGAGACAATTAGTACTTATAAACTTTCAATATTAGAATATTTTTTTGCTTTTCTATGTAATGCATTTAATTATAATCTCTTATTTACTAATAATGATTTTCAATCACATGTGTTTTCAATAATAATTGGAATAATATTGTTTTTAGGTTTTTTATTTATTACTTATAAAAAATACTACAAGA
>JAULXA010000352.1:0-2309 GCA_032118875.1 Flavobacterium sp. | reverse complement strand
AGCCATTTGCAATAATTACAAATGGCTTTTTTTAAACTATACATTTTTTTTATAAATTCACATTATACGTTACTCCGTTCGGATTATGGTAATAAGTCGCTAAATTGTCGCACTCGTTGTTTCCATAATCTAAGATGCCATTTAACACGGTTCCTTGTAAGTTCAATTGTCCTTGAGAAATGTAATTACAAGCATATTTTTTAATTAATGGTTGCACAACTGTAGAAGTTAAAGTTGAACCATTTGGTCTGTTTACAGTGTGAGTTCCTGAAATTACTTCATAGATATTGTCTCCTAATAAAGCTGTTGAAACACCAGCCGTTTGTCTGACAGTTCTTGTGCCAGAATGTGTAAATACAGCACCATTTGGTAAAGTGATTTGTCCGTTTGTAAGGGTTCTTGTCCATTGTGGAATGGAAACATTTGTAGTTTCATTTGTGTAAACAACAGTTCCTTCAATTTTTCTTAAATTTACGTAATAATTGTTTCTTTCGATGGTCATTGTTGAGCCATTATTCATAACGTAACCAGAAAGTGTAATGGTTAATATTCCCGAACGTGTAATGCCATTTTGCGTACAACCAGTTCCGAAATCTACAGTGAAAATTTTAGGGAAAACACCAGGTGTTGTATTATTAACAGTTACTGTAGCACAAGACGGAATAGTACTAGCTTCATTTGTAGTTTTGTTCGAAAAACTCGAATTGCTATTGGCAACATCAATTCCTGAGTTAAAATCTAATTCACTTGTGAAATCTGCTGTCATATTGGCTCCAACCATTTCGCTGTCAACGTTATCAGTTGATTTGTCATCTTCTTTAGTACAAGAGATAAAAGAAACAAGAACTAATGCGAAAAAATACGTTTTTAAATTTTTCATAGTAATAGTTTTTAATGGGTTTACTATTAGGACAAGTGAAATCAGAAAAGGTTTAATTGGAAATTAATGTATTTAAAAACAAGCTTAATTTTTTGGCACCAATTTCATTCAAATGATCAGCGTCATAAAAATCTACATCATTGAAATCTTTCGAATTTAGTAAGTCCAAATAGTTACAATTTGAATTATTTTTCACCAATTCTGAAATGGTTTTAGTAGCTTTTTCTAACTGGATTTTATTTAAATTTTGATAATAGGATTTATGTGTTGGTGTTGTGATGAAAACAATGTTAATGTTGTTTTTTTTACATAATGTGATAATTTTATGCAATGATTTTAAATTCTCATCAAATAAATCAAAGTTTTTTGCGGTGTGTTTTTTTGCAGTAAAAGCGCCTTTAAACGTTTTTTTGTTTTTGGAATTAAAGTTAGTTCCCCAACCTAAATTAGATGCCGTTATAAAAGATGTATTTATAGCATAATGTTTTACTGTTTTCTTTACATTTTGTGCAATATGATTATTTAATGATTCGAAATTATCTGTAAATTGATACTTGTTTTCGAAACCATAATACATTACATAATTTTTAATTCGCCATTTTTCAATATCTGTTTCTAATGTTTCAAACAAACTAAAATAGGAAATTGGTATAATTACGGTTTTTAAACTTTTAAACTTTGATTCATAAGAATTTAAAATCTCGTAATCTAAATCTAAAGATTGTGAAACATAAGCTGCATTAAAGGTTTTTTCTGAAAAATATTCTGGATTTATTCCATAAAAAGTATGTGAACTTCCTAAAATTAACGTGTTAATTTCAGCTGCATTTTCATCTAAATAGTCTTTTTTTAATTGATAATCGTTTGGAATTTTCCGAATAGCAATTTCTAAAACCAAAAAGAAAAATAAAATTGGAAGAATGATTTTTAATAAATGAAATAAGAATTTTTTCATTATTATTTCCAATTGTTTTTAGTTAAAGCAAAAGTGAAATTTGTTTTGCCGGATTCATTGTTTAAAATAGTCTCCGTATGAATAGCGCCTAATTTTTCAACGGCTTTTTGCGATCTAAAATTGGTTTCCCCAACATGAAAAAGAATTGTGTCAACAAATTGAAAAGCATAATTAATCATCAAGTTTTTTAAGGCACGATTATACGATGTTGCACAATATTTTCTGTCAATAAAAGTATAGCCAATGGCTACTGATTTTTCACTTTCGTAATATTCATAATAACGAGAAGAACCAATTGTATTTCCTGTTTTTACATCAATAACTTTGAATGCAGAATTTGATGCTATTGCTACATTGAAAAATTCTTGAAAAACGGACTCTTTAAATCGTTCTTTTTCAGGATGTTGTTCCCAGAGTAATTCGTCTGAAGCAACAGCAAATAATGCTTCAAAATCCGATTCTTTTAAAGGAACA
>JAULXA010000351.1:0-6716 GCA_032118875.1 Flavobacterium sp. | reverse complement strand
TGTTTTGTGGATATCGGAACAAAAGAAAGTGGTTTGGTACATATTTCACAACTAAAAGCAGGTTTCGTTTCTGATGTGAATGAAATCGTAAAACTTCACCAACACGTGCAAGTGAAAGTCGTTGAGGTCGATGAAGCTAGAAAGCGTATTCAATTGACGATGATATTATAATAACAAAAAATCCCAAACTCTAAATTTAGAATTTGGGATTTTTTTATAATTTGAAGTTAACTTATTCTTTTATAAACTTCTTAGTAAATTCTCCTTCTTCAGATATAATTTTTACAATATACAATCCTTTAGAAAGGTTGCTCACATTAATAGTATCTTTAGTATCTTGTATAACAACTTTTCCTTGTAAGTCATAAATTTTTACTGCTTTTATGATAGTAAAGTTGTTAGACTGTAAATGCAATACATTTTGTGCTGGGTTAGGGTAAATTACAAATGCGTTTGCAGCATCAAAACTAGTAGTACTTAAACTTTGTTCAGTGTGTAATTTAATTAAAAAAGCAGAGCTGTTATCTCCTTTATAGGTTATGAAACCTCCACATACAAGAATTTTACCATTGGCAAATTGTTCAATTTTAAAAACACCTCCATTAAAACCTATTCCAGTTATAAAAGCAGGATCTTTGGTTCCATCTGTATTTAAAGTAATGATTCTGTTTTCAGTAACTCCATTAAAGGTATTGAAACCTCCACCTACAAGTATTTTTCCATTCGCTTGTTGTACAATTGTGGTAATAGTGCTATTAAATCCTGTTCCTGTAGTAAATGTTGTGTCTTTGCTACCATCATTATTCAAACGAATAATTCTATTTTCTGTAACTTCAATGTAGCTGGTAAATTCTCCGCCTATTAGAATTTTGCCATCAGCTTGAATTTCTATTGCATGAACAGTACTACTAAATCCAGTTCCAGTGTTAAAAGCAGCATCTTTGCTACCATCAGTATTTAATCGAATCATTCTGTTTTCGGTAACTCCGTTATAGGAAGTAAATTCTCCGCCAATTAGTAATTTACCATCGGTTTGAATTTCTATATTACGAACAGAGGCACTAAACCCTGTTCCGGTTGAAAAAGTAACATCTTTGGTTCCATCACTGTTTAAGCAAATTATTCTATTTTCTGTAATACCGTTATATGTAGTGAAATTACCACCAACTAGAATTTTACCATTAGCAAGTTGTTTTATAGAATAAACAACAGCATTGAACCCTGTTCCTGTTACAAAAGTAGCATCTTTGCTACCATCACTATTTAAACGGACAATATTATTTTCGGTAGTTCCGTTATATGAATCAAATTGACCACCTACAAGTATTTTCCCATCGATTTGTTGTTCTATAACATAAACAGTGTTGTTAAAACCAAACCCAGTTCCTGTGTTAAAAGTAGTGTCTTGGTTCCCGTCACTATTCAAACGTGTAATTCTGTTTTCTGTTACTCCTTTGTAAGTTCTGAATTGTCCACCTACTAAAACTTTACCATCTGTTTGCAGTTTTATTGTACGAATAACGCTATCAAACCCATAACCTACATTAAAGGAAGTATCTTTGGTGCCATCGGTATTTAAACAAATTATTAAATTTTCTCTAACTTCTTTATACGTAATAAAATTACCTACTATTAGAATTTTACTATTTGCTAGTTGTAGGATTGCAAAAACAGTATTACCAACAGAAAAACCTGATCCTGCAATAAACGAAGTGTCCTTGGTTCCATCAATATTTAAACGAATTATCTTGTTTTCTGTAATTCCATTAAAGGTAGTAAATTCTCCACCTACAAGAATTTTACCATCAGTTTGTTGATTAATTGTATAAACGAAACCAATAAACCCTGTACCTGGGTTAAAAGTTGTGTTTCTTGTACCGTTAGCATTTAAAAGAATAATACCGGTTGCAACAGTAACACCTTTATACGTATTAAAACTTCCTCCAACTAAAATTTTACCATCAGCTTGAATTTCGATATCATAAACACTTCCATTAAAACCGGTTCCAGTATTAAAAGTAGTATCTTTTGTTCCGTCAGTATTTAAACGAACGATTTTGTTTTCGGTAATACCATTATAATTTGTGAATTGTCCTCCTACAAGTATTTTTCCATCTGTTTGAATAGATACAGCAAAAACATCACCTCCAAATCCAACTCCTACATTAAAAGAAGTGTCATTTGTTCCATCTGAATTTAAACGAGCAATTCTACGAGAAAATATACCACCAACAATAATTTTTCCATCGGTTTGAACTTTAATGTCATTAACATAAAGATTTATTGTTGTTGCTGAGTTAAAAGAAGTGTCTTTTGTACCGTCTGTATTTAAACGTATGAGACTACCAACACTTACTCCGTTATAACTACTTAATATTCCCCCTACCAAAATTTTACCATCAGCTTGAATTTCGATAGTATTAACAATAAAACTAAATCCTGTTCCAGTAGTAAAAGAAGTATCTTTTGTGCCATCTGCATTTAAACGAATAATTCTACCTTCAAAAACTCCTTTATACCTAGTAAAATCTCCGGCTATAATAATTTTACCATCGGCTTGTTGCTTAATTGCTTTAATTTGTGTGTAATCAAAACCTGGGTATGCACCAAAATTTTGATCAACATCGCCAGGTGTTTGCGCTTGTGTTGCCATAGTAACTAGGGCAAATAAAAAAAGTAAGATTTTTTTCATAAAATTAAAAATTTTAGCAAAAATGCGACATTTTTTTTTAAAAGTTTGCAAAAGAGATGTGAATAAATTGATAAGTTTTTAAAATTAAGAGTAGGTAGTTTTATTAAAACGTGCAAGTGAAAGTCGTTGAGGTAGATGAAGCGAGAAAGCGTATTCAATTGACGATGATATTATAAAAACAAAAATCCCAAATTCTAATCTAGAATTTGGGATTTTTAATATAAGTAAAAAAGAATTACTCTTTCGTTTCTTCTTCTTTTTTAGTTACAGGTGCTTCCTCTTCACCTTTTGCAGCTTTTTTAAATTCTTTAATTCCGCCACCAAGTCCTTTCATTAATTCTGGAATTTTTTTACCTCCAAAAAGTAATAAAACAACAGCAATAATGATAATCCATTCAGTACCACCAATTGTACCTAAAGTTATATATAAAGAATTCATTTTTTTATATTTAATAAATTAATACTGCAAATGTACTACAAAAAAATAAATTTTAAATTAATTTAACTTAATTTTCTATTGACAGCTAAACCTAACAAAATTGTTATATTTGTATAAAATCAGGTTGTATGTCTCAAAAAAGACTAAAATTTCAAACACTCAAGCAAAAGTTATTAAGTAAAAGACGTTTCATTATTTATAATGAAGACACGTTAGCGGAATCTTTTTCATTAAAATTAACTTTAATGAATGTGTTTGTGGTGGCGACTTTAAGTGCGATTTTAATCATTTTTGTCACCACTTTTATTATTGCATTTACACCATTACGCGAATATATTCCAGGTTACGCTTCTACAAAACTGAAAGAACAAGCGACTTTATTAACGATTAAATCCGACTCATTATTAAAAGTTACCAGAGAAAACAATGCCTATATCAACTCGGTAAAAGCGGTTTTAAATGGCGATTTAGAATATGCGAAACTAAATAAAGATTCGATTCAAGTTGCTGAAAACGTAAGCGAAACTGCAGATATTTCTATTTCCGAAAAAGAAAAAGAACTTAGAAACGAAGTCGCAAAAGACAATAAATATAATGTTTTCGACAAAGCGGAATCCAAAGTATCTTATGTGTTGTTCGCACCCGTTTCAGGAAAAATTACCAAAGGCTATAATGTAGCTTCCAAAAATTTAGGTGTTAATATCGCTGTGGCTAAAGGAACACCAGTTAAATCCATCGCGCCTGGAATTATTATTTTTTCCGAATGGACGCCATCAAGTGGATTTGTAGTTATTATTCGTCATCAAGATGAAATTTTATCTGTTTACAAAAATCTTTCTTCAGTTACAAAATCGACTGGAAATACAGTAAAATCCAGTGAAGTGATTGCTATTTCTGGCGATAATGTTTCGCAAAACAGCATCCATTTTCAATTATGGAAAAACGGAATTCCAATAAATCCAATTCAATTTATCAATTTCGAATAACATGTCAATAAAAGCCTTCGCCGCCAAAATATTAGCTAAAAAAGTGTATGCTCAAACTCAAAAATGGGCCAATAATCCATTGGAAACACAACAAAAAGTGTTCGCGAATTTAATCCGTCAAGCGGAAAGTACGCAGTTTGGAAAAGACCATCATTTTTCAACTATTAAATCTTTTGAAGATTTTGCCCAACAAGTTCCAGTTCGCGATTATGAACAATTGAAAACTTATGTGGATAAAGTCGTAGCTGGAGAATCAGATATTTTATGGAAAGGTAAACCCTTATATTTCGCAAAAACTTCAGGAACTACTTCAGGTGCGAAATATATTCCATTAACGAAAGAATCCATGCCGTTTCATATTCAAGCGGCTAAAAACGCCATTTTAAGTTACATTTACGAAACAGGAAAAGCCGATTTTGTAGATGGAAAAATGATTTTCTTGCAAGGAAGTCCAGAAATGGAAGAAAAAAACGGAATCAAATTGGGGCGACTTTCCGGAATTGTAGCGCATTATGTTCCAAAATATTTACAAAAAAACCGCTTGCCAAGTTGGGAAACCAATTGCATTGACGATTGGGAAACGAAAGTAGACGCGATTGTAGAAGAAACCTTTGATCAGAATATGACGGTCATTTCTGGCATTCCAAGTTGGGTGCAAATGTATTTCGAAAAGTTAAAAACGAAAGCCAATAAACCAGTTGGCGACTTATTTAAAAATTTCAATTTATTCATTTATGGCGGAGTGAATTACGAACCCTATCGCGCTAAATTCGAACAATTAATAGGTAGAAAAGTCGATTCAATTGAATTATTTCCCGCTTCTGAAGGCTTTTTCGCGTATCAAGATAGTCAGAAAGAAAAAGGGATGTTGTTATTGTTAAATTCAGGGATTTTCTACGAATTTATAAAAGCAGATGAATTTTTCACAGAAAATCCTAAAAGACTAACAATTAAAGAAGTAGAAATCGGCGTAAATTATGTGTTGATTATTTCTACCAATGCCGGACTTTGGGCATACAATATTGGCGATACAATTGCGTTTACCTCTACAAAACCGTATCGAATTATCGTTACCGGTAGGATCAAACATTATATTTCCGCTTTTGGCGAACATGTTATTGGTAAAGAAGTGGAAACGGCTTTGCAAAATGTTATTTCTGGAACAACAATAAGTGTTAACGAGTTTACGGTTGCGCCACAAATTACTCCGAAAAACGGTTTGCCTTATCACGAATGGTTGATAGAATTTGATTCGGAACCAGAAGATTTGGAAGCTTTCGCTTTAAAAATTGATACCGAAATGAGAAATCAAAATGTGTATTATGATGATTTGATCAAAGGAAATGTATTGCGCACTTTAGTAATTACGAAAGTCGTAAAAAACGGTTTTCAAGACTATATGAAATCTATTGGAAAATTAGGCGGACAAAACAAATTACCACGCTTAAGTAACGATAGAAAAATTGCTGATTTTTTTAACTAATTTCCTGAAAGGTTTTTCCAACCTTGAAGGATTTACAAAACATAAATGAATAAACTTATTTTATTATTTCTTTTTACCATTTCTGCAACAGCTCAAATTAAAGGTGTAGTAAAAGATAGTATTACAAAAGAACCGCTTGCTTATGTTTCTGTTTGGGTGGAGAATAAAACTATTGGAGCTTCAAGTGAAATTGACGGAACTTTCGATATTAATTCATCATCTGATGTGAAATTGCAGTTTTCAATTTTAGGATATAAAAATAAAGTCGCAAAAATAAATAAAGAGGAACTTTATTATTTGGTTCCTGAAAATGCAATTATTGAAGAGGTTATAATCAAAAACAAGAAGAATTCTAAATCAATTAAAATAGGTCATTCTAACAAAAGCAATGTAAGTCATTTACAAGGAAAATATCCTCAAATCTTAGCTAAGAAGTTCGATTATGATAATGTTTATAAAGCTACACCTTTTTTAAAAGAAATTGAAGTTTTTACGAAATCACCAATTGAAGGCGCTATTTTTAAATTACGTATTTTAGAATTTGATTCCATAAAACAATTACCAGGAAAGAGTCTGATTTCAGAAAACATCATAATTAAAGTAAAAAAAGGGCAAAAAAAGAATATTATTGATGTTTCGCAATATAATATTGAATTCCCAAAAAAAGGAATTGTAATTGGTGTTGAAAACATAATAGTTGAGTCCAATAAATATTTATTTAGTAGTAAAAGTTTACCTCAAGATATTCATTTCTATGCACCAGCAGTTGTAATGAATTATGTAGATGATATAAAAAGCTACATGTTTATAAATTTAAAATGGCAAAAAAGAGAAAAATACACACTTAGTTATGGGAAGCTAAAAGGTCAAAAAAAAGTATTAGAACCAGCCATAAACATCACATTATCCAATTAAAAAATGAACAAATTTATTTTATTATTTCTTTTTACCATTTCTGCAACAGCTCAAATTAAAGGTGTGGTTAGAGACAGTATTACAAAAGAACCGCTTGCTTATGTTTCTGTTTGGGTGGAGAATAAAACTATTGGAGCTTCAAGTGAAATTGACGGAACTTTCGATATTAATTCATCATCTGATGTGAAATTGCAGTTTTCA
>JAULXA010000350.1:0-4900 GCA_032118875.1 Flavobacterium sp. | reverse complement strand
ATTCCGTTTTCTAATAATTCTTTTGCTGCTTGCTCTACAATTCTTAAAGTTGAACCGTAAGAAACTAACGTAATATCTTTTCCTTCTTTGATGGTTTCCACTACACCAATTGGCGTTTGGAATTCCCCTAAGTTGGTTGGCATTTTTTCTTTTAAACGGTAGCCATTTAAACATTCAATAACTAAAGCAGGTTCGTCTGTTTTTAATAAGGTGTTATAAAATCCTGCCGCTTTTGTCATGTTTCTTGGCACCAAAACGTGAATACCACGAATCGCGTTAATAATCATTCCCATTGGAGAACCAGAATGCCAAATACCTTCTAAACGGTGTCCACGAGTTCTGATAATTAAAGGTGATTTTTGACGACCATGTGTTCTATATTGTAAAGTTGCTAAATCGTCACTCATAATTTGAATGGCGTATAACAAATAATCTAAATACTGAATTTCAGCAATCGGACGTAAACCACGCATCGCCATTCCTATACCTTGACCTAAAATAGTCGCTTCACGAATTCCTGCATCTGAAACACGCATTTCTCCGTATTTTTCTTGCATGCCTTCTAAACCTTGGTTTACATCTCCAATATTTCCTGCATCTTCACCAAAAATTAAAGTTTCTGGATACGTTGCGAAAATTTTATCGAAGTTATCTCTTAAGATTAAACGTGCATCAACTTCTTCAGCAGAATCATCGTAAGTTGCTTTTACTTCAGTAGTTGAAGCAATATTTTGTTTCGATTCTGAATGTAAATGTGAACTGTATTTTGGTTGAATTCTTTCAATAAAATTAGAAATCCAAGTCGCTAAAGTGGCTCTGTTATCACCAGAAAGCATTCTTAAAACTTTTCTCGCAACGACTAATAAATCTTTTCTAATTGGTTCTTTTATCGTAGCGATATCATTCGCATATTTTTCAATAAAAACTTTATTTTCAGATTGCTGTGCGACTTGATTTAAGATAGCAACTGTAGCCGCTTGATCTTCTTTAATCGCTGATAAATAATTCGCCCAAGCTTCTTTTTTACCTTCTAAAACTTCTTTTTTAGATGCTGACTCAATTTCCTCTAATTCTTCTGCAGAAGAAATATTATTTTCAATCATCCATTTTTTCATTTGCGCTACACAGTCGAATTCTGCTTCCCAAGCCAAACGTTCTGCATTTTTGTAACGCTCGTGAGAACCTGAAGTCGAGTGACCTTGTGGTTGTGTTAATTCATTAACGTGAATTAAAACGGGCACGTGTTCTGCTCTGGCAACTTCTGCTGCTTTTTGGTAGGTGTCCACTAAAGCTGGATAATCCCAACCTTTTACGCGGAAAATTTCGTAACCGTTATTTTCTTCGTCGCGTTGTAAACCTTTTAATATTTCTGAAATATTTTCTTTTGTAGTTTGGTATTTTGCGTGAACTGAAATTCCGTATTCGTCATCCCAAACACTCATTACCATTGGAACTTGTAAAACTCCAGCCGCATTTATCGTTTCAAAAAATAAACCTTCTGAAGTGGATGCGTTTCCAATTGTTCCCCAAGCTACTTCGTTTCCTTTTACTGAAAAATTATTTTCAGTAGGAATTTCGGCAACATTTCTATATATTTTTGATGCTTGTGCCAACCCTAATAAGCGAGGCATTTGCCCAGCAGTAGGAGAGATGTCAGCACTTGAATTTTTTTGTTTGGTTAGGTTTTTCCAATTTCCGTTTTCGTCTAAAGAATGTGTTGCAAAATGCCCACCCATTTGACGACCGGCGCTCATTGGATCAAAATTCACATCGGCATGACCGTATAAACCTGCAAAAAACTGAACGATTGACAATTCGCCAATAGCCATCATAAACGTTTGGTCACGGTAATATCCAGAACGGAAATCACCATTTTGGAAAGCTTTCGCTAAGGCCAATTGTGGTACTTCTTTTCCATCACCAAAAATACCAAATTTAGCTTTTCCAGTAAGTACTTCTTTTCTGCCAAGAAGACTACATTCACGACTAACGGATGCAATTTTAAAATCGGTTAAAACTTCTTTTTTGAAATCTTCGAAAGATAATGTTTCTGCAGTTTTTGATTTGCTCATAATTAATATATGCTTTGATACAAATTTAAATATTTTATTGCAATATTTTCATTTGATTGTAATTTTTATGAATAATGTATAATTTTATTCTGTTTTAAGTAAAAATAGTGCAGTAGAATTATGATATATTACATAATATATAGGAATAATGCAAAATTATTGATAGTTAAAACCATCTTCTTGTAAATAAAGAGGTTAAAGTTTTAGGACTTATGGTAATTATGAACCTTATTCTTTCTCCATAATTTTTATCGTTCAATTCAAATCCGTTAGAAGAATAAACTGGGAAAAATAATTCAAAATAATCTTGAACTAAATTTAAATGTACGCCGCTATCATAAATGTATTTGGAGTTAAAGCCTTGATTTTTATAGGTTCCAACATCGCCATATAATTCAACCCAATTCCAAATATTAAAACTAGCATTAACCGTGAAAATGTATTGATTGGCAAAACGAGTTTCAAACATAGATTTAAAAGCACCTTCTGCATTTACAAATTGACGGCTAAATAAACCAGTACTTTCGCTACGACCAATTAAAGCATAATCGAATAAATAATCTGATGGTCTGTCAATTCCAAAACTAAAAAAATCGTTTTTATTGTTGTTGTGTGTGAAGAAACCACCAAATGCTCTTAAATTGATGTATCTATTACTTTCAAAAAGTTTTCTATATTGTATTTGTCCTGAAATTTTCCCAAAAGTACTAGAAACTTGTAAATCAGTTCCGTATGAAAATTGCTGAACTAATTCGCTATTTGCATATCCATATCGCAAATTAAAAACCGAATAATTCTCCGTGTTTTTTGTAGTTACAACATTCGATTTTTCTCGGTTTACATACACTTGACGAATTGTAATTCCTTCGCCTTCATTTTTTCTAAAATTAGGATTTCTAAATCTGAAATTTATACTTGGAGTTATTTTTGTATAAAACGCATCTGGCGCATAGTGTAAACGAGTTCCTGTAATTCCATATCTGCTATTATAATGTGTACTATTTCTATGTTGCTCATTAAAAATAAAAGCAGCACTTCCAGCAATTGTTCCAGTTTTTGTTGAATAATTAGGTGTTATATCATAAATAAACGGTTTGTCAATTATAGATTTGTTATTAAATTTAACCCCCAATAACAATCCGTCATATAAGTTGAATTCAGCAGTTGGAACATAGAAAACCTGATTGTATCTAGCGTCTTCAATGTCTTTGAAAAAGGTAAAACGAATTTTTCTACTTCCAAAAAAACGGTTTTTTAATTTATGGCTATTATTATTGTTGTTGATCTCTGGAATTTCGTAAGTGTCGTTTAAAACTAACTTGGTTATACTGTCGTTTTTTACGGAGAATTTAAAAGTTTTCGAATCGTTTTCAATCCAATTTTTACTCACTAATTTGTTTTTGTTATAGCTGTAAATGGAAACTGGGACTTTTGCATCACCTAAATTTTTAATGGTAACTTCAATGGAATCAGTTGCTTTTTTTGCCTTTGTAATTTTATAATCTATATTGTTTCGAGAATAAATTAATTCATCAAAAAACCAATCTATTTTTTGATTTGATTGATTTTCCAAGATATTTCTAAAATCTTTATTATCAGTATTTTTATTTGAATTTATTTGAACAAATTCTTTAATTGAATTTTCAAGAATATCTTTACCTAAATATTCGTTTAAATAGTGAAGCGAAAGTCCGGATTTGAATTTTCCAGCAATTTTTTCATTGAATTTAATTTGCGTGTTTTTATCTGTTCCAGAAGGTTGATCAATGTTTTTCCTCGCCATTAAAAGATAATTATATATGAACTGTTCCGAAAAATTCATATTAATAATTTTATATCTATTTAAAATTCCAAAGCGTGATAATTTTCCAAAAGCTTTTGCGTCAGGATAATTTTCATCAATGTATTTTTTTATGTAATAATGCTGAATTCCTTCTAAAATCCAATGGTCTTTTCGGAAATTAATTTTCAAATTAGCAGTTAAATAATTGTTCAAATAGGTTTTTAAAAATTTCAATTCAAACACAAAATCATCGTTAAATGGTGAAATGAAAGAAGGCAATTCGTTCAAACCATAAAAGGCTTCACGGTCATAATCTTCCTGAGAAACCATGATTTTTCCTTGATTCGAAGCGCCAATTTTTTCGGCAACATAATTCGTGATTTTATCAATTACTAAAACCTTGTAATAGATTGGAACATCTTTGGTTTTTAGATTCGTTATAACGTTAATTTTCTCGTTTTTAAACTCTTCATAACTGTTGTTTTTTTCTAAAACGATAAAGAAATTGGTACGAGAATTCCCGGATAATTGTGAAGAATTAGGAGTTGAATTTGTAACATCTAAATCGGAAGTTAAAAATAAATTATCATGTTGAATGTCTACTTTATAATTGGAAATTTCTGAAGTTAAATCGTCGCTGTTTTCCTCGCTTTGCGTTTCCGAATTGAAACTAGAAAGCGTTAAAAAACAGTTTTTTAACAAAATTTTGTTTTCAGAATAGCCAAATTTGGTGAATTTCGTATTGGGTAAAGTGATTTGATATTTAATTTTTACCGTTGTAGTTTCTCCAATTTCTAGAGGTTTATCTAACTTAACTTTTAAAATGTCTATTTGATTATCATTTCTATAAAAAGAAAGTGCGTTTGAAAATTGGTTCGTAATTTCAAAAATTTGGGTTTCACCTCTGTCGGCTTTTTTAGATAAATGAAAAGTTCTGTTGAATTCATCTGAGAATTTATTGGCTAATGCCGACTTCTTACTCGAAAAAGCATGGTTCCAATCATTTAGTGCAATTTCGGTTAAAACAGTTGCAGAAGTGTTTTTA
>JAULXA010000349.1:0-3886 GCA_032118875.1 Flavobacterium sp. | reverse complement strand
GTTTTCGGAATGCGTGGTCAACAAGGTAAGTTGAAAGAAATTGTAGAAATGAAGAAAAAATACAATTTCCGTTTGTTAGTTGATGATGCACACGGTTTCGGAACTTTAGGTAAAACTGGAGCTGGAGCAGGTGAGGAGCAAGGTTGTCAAGACGGAATTGACGTATATTTTTCAACTTTTGCAAAATCGATGGCAAATATTGGGGCTTTCGTAGCTGCTGATAAAGACATTATCGATTACTTAAAATATAATTTACGCTCGCAAATGTTCGCAAAAGCGTTGCCAATGATTCAAACAATTGGTTCGTTAAAGCGTTTAGAGTTGTTACGTAATTCATCTGAAATTAAAGATAAACTTTGGGTAAATGTTAATGCGTTGCAAAACGGATTAAAAGAAAAAGGATTTAATATTGGTGATACAAACACTTGTATTACACCTGTTTACTTAGAAGGAAGTATCCCGGAAGCAATGATTATGGTTAACGATTTAAGAGAAAACTATGGTATTTTCTTATCAATCGTAGTATATCCAGTTATTCCAAAAGGAATGATTTTATTAAGAATGATTCCTACAACTACTCATACTTTAGAAGATATTGATGAAACATTAACTGCTTTTGAAGCTATTCGTGAGAAATTAGAAAACGGAACGTATAAAAAAATTGCAGAATCTACTATTACTGATAAGTAAAAGTTGTAGTATATAAATAGTAAAAAGCGCTGAATTATTTCAGCGCTTTTTTTTTGCTTTTTTGTCATCTAGCGACTTTTTGAAGGGTAAATCAAATTGATTTGAGAATTATAAAAAATCATGAAAAGCCTCTTTTTGTATTTTTTTTCCGCATTTTTTTAGCCTAAAAAACGCCTGAATAGAAATTAGGGAAAATAAATGTTAAATTAATTTAAATGTCTTAACTTTGTCTTAGCCCTTAAAAATTAATTAATTAACGAAAAAGTTGATTAAATATTTGTGAAAAATGAATTTTAGACAAAAATAAAATTGTTTTATCCTTAATGAAATGATATATTTGTCCGTTTTTAAAGAAAATAACTAAAATTAACTATAATGCAAAACAAAGGACTAATTAAATTCTTCGCAATCATTTTTACGATTGCTTGTATCTATCAACTTTCATTTACGTTTGTTGCTAACGGAATTGTAAAAGATGCGAAAGAGTTTGCGAAAGGAGATTCTCAGAAAGAATTAAACTATTTAAAATCATTAAAGAAAAAAGAAGTTTTAAACTTAGGTTTTGCTAGCTTTACTTATGAGGAAATAGAAAAACAACAAATCAACAAAGGGTTAGATTTAGAAGGTGGTATTAACGTAACTCTTGAAGTTTCTGTTAAAGACGTTTTAAAAACTTTATCTAACAATTCTAATGATCCTATTTTCAACAAAGCTTTAACAAGAGCTACGGAAGAAAGAAAAGGAAATCAAGACTATTTAGATGCCTTTTTTGATGCTTTCAGCGCAGAATCAAAAGGAACTTTAAAATTAGCTTCACCTGAAGTATTTTACAATAGAAATTTATCTGATGAGATTCAGTCAAATATGTCTGATGATCAAGTAAAAGTAATTTTAAAAAGAAAAGTTGCTGAATCAATTGAAAGTGCTTATAAAGTATTAACAAAACGTATTGATAAATTCGGAGTAGCGCAACCAAACATTCAAAAAATTGGTGAAACAGGAAGAATTTTAGTAGAATTACCTGGAGCAAAAGATTTAGATAGAGTTGAAAAATTATTATCTAGTACAGCTCAATTGGAATTTTGGGAAACTTTAAGACCAGAAGAATTAGGTAATTTCTTTACAGCTGCAAACGAAGCTTTAAAAGTAACGGAGAAAAAAGCAACTACGAAAGTAGCTGACGTTGACACTACAAAAGTAGCTGACGCTAAATCTAAAGTAAATGAGTTATTAGCAGATAAAAAAGATCCAGCTAAAAAAGACGCTAAAGATTTAGGGCCATTGTTTGACAAAGCTATCGCTGGTCCATCTGGATTATATGCATACAATGTAAAAGACACAGCAAGAATTAATTCTTATTTAAAAAGATCTGAAATTAGAGCTTTATTACCAGCAACTGCATCTTATGCCAAATTTGCTTGGGGAAAAACAAATGAGAAATTAGGTGAAATTGTTGAATTATATATCTTAAAAGGTACTGCTGATGGAGTTGCTCCATTATTAGGTGGTGCTGTTACAGATGCAAGCGCTGATTTTGATCAATTTGGAAAACCTGCAGTAAGTATGCAAATGAATCCAGTTGGTTCTAGAAAATGGGAACAATTAACTGGTGATATCGCTAAAAAAGGAAACCAAGTTTGTATCGTTTTAGATAATATCGTTTATTCTGCAGCTACAGCAAAAGCAGCTATTTCTGGAGGACAAACTCAAATTTCTGGAAGTTTTACTTTAGAAGAAACTGCCGATTTAGAAAATGTATTAAGAGCAGGTAAATTACCAGCTAAAGCAGAAATTGTACAAAAAGCAGTTGTTGGACCATCTTTAGGTCAAGAAGCAATTGACAACGGTATTTTATCTTCATTAATTGGTTTATTATTAGTTTCTTTCTGGATGGTTTTCTATTACGGAAGAGCTGGTTGGTATGCAAACGTTGCTTTATTATTAAACTTAGTGTTATTGTTTGGTGCGATGGCTAACTTTGGTTTTGTATTAACATTACCTGGTATTGCTGGTATCGTATTAACAATGGGTACTGCAGTGGATGCGAACATTATTATCTATGAAAGAGCAAAAGAAGAATTAAGAGCTGGTTTATCATTAGAAGAGTCAGTAAAAAATGCTTTCGGATGGAAAGGTGCTATGCGTTCAATTATTGATGCTAACGTTACTCACGTTTTAACTGGAGCTATTTTATATATCTTTGGAGAAGGAATGATTAGAGGTTTTGCCATTACTTTATTAATTGGTATTTTAACTTCATTATTTACTTCAATCTTTATCGCTCGTTTCTTTATCGATGCAGATATTGCTAAAGGAAGAAGTTTACAATTCTCAACAAATATTACTAAAAACTGGTTTACTGGTTTCAACTTCGATTTCTTAAGAATCAAGAAATATACTTATGCATTCTCTTTATTAGTTTGTGTGATTAGTTTTATTTCATTCTTTACAAATGGTTTTGATCAAGGTATTGATTTCGTAGGTGGAAGAACATTCCAAGTTCAGTTTGACCAAAAAGTTTCTTCTGAAGATGTTTCAAATGCACTTTCTACTGCTGAGTTTTTCGAAAAAGCTGAAGCTAAAACTTTCGGAAACGACCAACAATTAAAAATTACAACTAAATACAAAATTGACAAACAAGGTGTTGAAGTTGATAAAGAAGTAAATCAAAAATTATATGAAGGATTGAAAAAATTCTTCGCTAAACCAATTACTTACCAACAATTTACTAATACTGAAGAAGGTAAAACAATAGGTGTATTACAAGCTATGAAAGTTGGTCCGTCAATTGCAGATGATATCAAAACAAATGCATATTGGGCAGTATTAGGAGCTATGTTATTAGTATGTTTATACTTAGTAATTTCATTTAGAAAATATCAATATTCTTTAGGAGCAATTGCTGCTGTAGCGCATGACGTTATTTTCGTATTAGGAATTTACTCTTTATTATACAAATACATGCCATTCCATATGGAAATTGATCAGCACTTTATTGCTGCGATTCTAACAGTAATTGGATATTCTATGAATGATACCGTAATTGTATTTGATAGAGTTCGTGAATTCTTAGGAATTAGATCTCACCATGGTAACTTCAATCAAATTGTAAATGACTCTATTAACACAACATTATCTCGTACTTTAAATACCTCATTAACGATGATTTTAGTATTATCTATTATGTTTGTTTTCG
>JAULXA010000348.1:2362-3114 GCA_032118875.1 Flavobacterium sp. | reverse complement strand
TAATAATCGGCTTCATTTCCATATAAGTCGTCAAATTGTAAATCGAAATTTTCACCTAATCTGAAAAAAGGAATGGTATTGTTTACATTTTGGGAAAAGGTAATCGTTTTAATGTTATATGGCGGAACCACCTCTTTCTCTTGCGAAAAGACGAATGGGGTGATTAATAGCGCAATGATTTGAAATATATTCTTCATAAATTTAATTTTCAATTTATAAAGATATAAAAACTATGCCAAAAATTACTATTTATAAACCACAGGAATAATTTCTCCTTTAGCTAAACAATATTTTTCTACTAAATCAGCTGAAATGGTATTTGTGTAATCAACTTCTTCTACTCGGAAACCTATACTTCTTAATTTATCGAAATAATCTCTTCCATATATACGAACATGATCATATTGTCCAAAAATTTTAGCACGTTCTTTCTGATCTGTAATTGAATCATCTGAAAAAGTAACGTCTCTTTTTAAATCTTGTGGAATTTGGAAAATCCCCATTCCGCCTGGTTTCATGACACGATATAATTCTTGCATGGCTTTAGTATCATCTGGAATGTGTTCTAAAACGTGGTTGCACAAAATCATATCGTACGAATTATCCTCAAAAGGTAAATTACAAATATCTGCTTTTACATCAGCTAAAGGCGACAATAAATCTGTTGTCGTATAGTCTAAATTCGCTTGCTTTTTAAAACGTTTGTAAAACTCTTGCTCGGGTGCAAAATGCAATACTTTTATTTTTTCTGT
>JAULXA010000348.1:0-2352 GCA_032118875.1 Flavobacterium sp. | reverse complement strand
ATAATAAACGGTGTCTTTCTAAAGATAAAGTACTTGGAGATAGTACGTTGTTTCTTTGTGTTCCATATCCGTAAGGTAAAAACATTCGGAAACTGTTTCCATCAATTGGATCCGTGAATGTATTTCCTTTTAATAAAAAAGCAATAATTGGTCGTGCCACAATACTCAATCTAATTAAAATTGGACGTGGGATGGTGTTTAATATAAATTTGAAAATTTTCTTCATTTTTTATTTTTATGTTGAACCCTTCAAGAGTTCGAAACTCTTGAAGGGTTTTTGTTTTTAGCTAGTAAGAATTATAAAACCAAAGGTTTCTCTCTTAATCCATCTTCTTCGTTACTCACAATTCCTAACGCTTCATATATATAAGCGAAAGTAGAAAGTAATTCTGGTTTTCCGTTTACAATCGCTACATCATGTTCAAAGTGAGCTGATGGTTTGTTGTCGGCAGTTGTAATCGTCCAGCCATCTTTATGTTGAATGATATTTTTGGTTCCTAAATTAATCATAGGTTCAATGGCAATTACCATTCCGTTGACTAATTTTTTTCCTCTTCCGCGTTTTCCGTAATTCGCCACTTCCGGATCTTCGTGCATTTTTCTTCCTAAACCATGTCCACATAATTCACGAACAACGCCATAACCATGACTTTCGCAATACGTTTGAATCGCATATCCAATATCTTCCACACGATTACCCACTTTAGTTTCTCTAATTCCAACGTATAAAGATTCTTTCGTAATTTGAAGTAATTTTTTGGTTGCTTCTGCCACTTCACCCACTTCAAAAGTATAGGCGTGATCTCCGTAGAAACCATTTTTCAAAGTACCACAATCTACAGAAATGATATCACCATCTTGTAAAGGAATATTGTTTGGAATACCATGAACTACTTGCGTATTCGGACTCATACATAACGAATTAGGAAAACCATACATGCCTAAAAATGCTGGTTCAGCACCATGATCACGAATGAATTCTTCTGCTAATTTATCTAAATGTAAAGTCGTAACTCCTGGTTTAATTTCCTTCGCAATCATCCCTAAAGTTTTAGAAACGATTAAGGCACTTTCGCGCATCAATTCTATTTCTTCTGCGGTTTTTATTATAATCATCTTCTTGAAATTGAGATTGCAAAAATACAATATTCTTTTAATAATTTTTATCTTTATGAAGAAGTATGAGTTTTGTCATATTTTAAGTATAACTTGGCTAGTAATTTTGCAAAAAAATTAGGTATGAGTAAATATGTTACTGCAGCAGAAGCTGTACAAGTAGTGAAGTCGGGTGATAGAGTATATGTTCAAGCAGCGGCTGCAACGCCAACAGTTTTAACCAAAGCTTTAGCGGAAAGAGCCAATGAATTAAGAGACGTAGAAATTTGTCATTTACACACAGAAGGAGATGCGCCTTATGCCAATCCAGAATTAGCAGCAAGTTTTCATGTGAATTCTTTTTTTATTGGTGCGAATGTACGCCACACGTTAAAAGCTGGAAATGGTTCATACACACCCGTTTTCTTAAGTGAATTGCCTTTGTTGTTTCGAAAAAAAGTAGTGTTGTTAGATGTGGTTTTTATTCATGTTTCGCCGCCAGATAGTCACGGATATTGTTCATTAGGTGTTTCTGTTGAAGCGAGTATTGCTGCGATAGAAAATGCTAAAATTGTAATCGCACAAGTCAATAAAAATATGCCAAGAACTTTTGGTGATGGTATTTTACACGTTTCAGAAATTAATTATTTGGTGGAAGTCGATGTTCCAATTTTTGCTCATGAAGTAACGTTATTTTCAGCGGAAGAAGAAAAAATTGGGGAATATGTTGCTTCTTTAATAGAGAATAAGAGTACGTTGCAAATGGGAATTGGCTCGATTCCAAACGCGGCTTTGAGTAAGTTGAAAAATCATAAAGATTTAGGTTTGCATACCGAAATGTTTTCCGACGGAGTGATTGATTTAATTGAAAATAATGTAATTAATTGCAATTATAAAGGCACGTTAAGAGGTCGAGCTTTAGCTACTTTTTTAATTGGTTCGAAAAGATTGTACGATTTTGTAAATGATAATCCATTTATTGAGATGAAAGAATCTTCTCTAGTAAATGACACTGCAATTATTAGAAAAAACCCAAAAATGATAGCGATAAATTCTGCGATTGAAGTCGATGTTACAGGTCAAGTTTGTGCCGATTCAATTGGTGGAAAAATGTATTCTGGAGTGGGCGGACAAATGGATTTTATTAGAGGTGCTTCCTTAAGTGAAGGAGGAAAAGCAATTATTGCCTTGCCATCTATTACCAAAAAAGGTGAAAGCAGAATAGTTCCGTATTTAAAGCAAGGTGCTGGCGTAGTT
>JAULXA010000347.1:0-2396 GCA_032118875.1 Flavobacterium sp. | reverse complement strand
TACCTTAGCGAAATTCAAAATTGGAACGATTACAACTATTGAATTTAGAACCGCACAACAAAATTTCATTGAAGCTTCTGTACGATATTCTAACGCACAATATGTTACCAAACTTTCAGAAATCAACTTAAAAGAATTGGCGGGAACTTTAAAATTAAATTAGTAAAAACACTTGTTTCTTTTTACTTTTACCCTTTACCTTTTAACTTTTACCTATTACCTTAATTATGGTACAATACAACCCAAAAGATTGGATTACTTACATTTTCAAATTTCATAAATCGGATACATTTCGTCAATTAATTCCCATGATGTTATTAATTGGAGCGTATTCTGCGACTGTTTGTTATTTAGAAATTCATTTTTTTAAGCTAAAAGATGACAGTCATGTGAAAAACATATCTATCATGCATACGACTGTTGGATTTGTGTTGTCTTTACTTTTAGCTTACCGAACTAATACCGCTTATGACCGTTGGTGGGAAGGAAGAAAATTATGGGGAAGTTTGGTTAATAATTCTAGAAATTTAGCCATTAAACTTTCAGCCATTTTAGAAAATGATTCGGATAAAAATTATTTCAGAAAAATAATTCCGGGTTACGCTTCCATTTTAGCGAAACATTTAACTAATGAAGAAGTGGGTAAAGTATTGTTTGAAGGTTTAGATTTAGAAATCGACCACAACAAACACAAACCGAATCAGGTGGCAAAAATGATTTTCAATAAGATAAACGATTTATATAAATCGAATAAAATTTCTGGTGATCAATTGATTATTTTGAATGCAGAACTTCAATCGTTTACGGATGTTTGTGGTGCTTGTGAAAGAATTAAAAACACGCCAATTCCCTATTCTTACAGTGCTTTTATTAAAAAATTTATTTTCTTTTATGTGATGACATTACCTTTCGGTTATGTATTTAGTTTAGGTTATTATGTAGTTCCTGTTGTCGTGTTTATCTTTTATGTTTTAGCCAGTTTAGAACTAATCGCAGAAGAAATTGAAGATCCTTTTGGAACAGATGAAAACGATTTACCAATTGCTAAAATCGCAAGTAATATTAAAAAACATGTAGAGGAAATCTTATAATTTTATATATTCGCAAAAAAAAATCATGAAAAACCAGCTTTTAAAACTTATTTTAACTTCAAGTATAGTATTACTTACAGCAAGTTCATGTCAGGAAAAACTAAAATCAGAAATTAGTGTAAAGAATGACACATTGGTAACCAAAGTGTTAAACATAGATGACAAGAAAGATTTAGAAAAAAATGGATTTTATGCAGAAGAATTCTTTGTAATTGCCAATAAGAGTTATTTAAGATCTTCTCCAGATAAAAACACAAATAATATTATTGACACCTTACAATTTGGTAAAAAAGTGTACATAAAAAGTGTGTATTATGATGAAGAAGGTGGCGAAGGCGTTGTAGGTGACGAATCATTACTAGAAAATGAAAAATCAAACGGATTTGTAGCTGTATATTTTAAAAAACCTAAAACACTTCAAGAAAAACCAAATGGTTATATGACTGAAAAAGTTTTAGAATACGAATATGAATTTCAAAAATATCAAAAATACTTTTCATTACCAGAATTTCAAAAATTAGATTCTAATTTGAAACGAGTTATTATGGATAATGATTATGTCAATAATAAAAGTTTTTACTTAACAGAAAGCAGTCAAAAAGCGCCAAATGCAATTTGTTCAGGTGATTTTGATGGTGATGGTTTAAAAGACGTTGCAGTTGTTTTAGATAATGTTGAAAACGAAAGCAGTTTAGTTTTAGTTTTCTTAATGAATAGTTCGACTAAAGAACCTTATGTTGCTTACAAAAAAGAGTTCTATGAATATTTAAAAATTAAAAAGAATTCGAAAAATACGTCATTCACTATTATAAATGAAAATGATGAAAATGAAGGTGAAACTATGATGCCAACTTTAGAGTATGTAGAAATTTTCGGAAATGATGGCTATACACAACATGTTGTTTACGATAAGAATTCAAATAAAATGGTTTTAAAATAGAAACCATTTAACCATAAAAAATCCCGTTCCGAAGTTAATCGAAACGGGATTTTTTTATAAACTATCTAGATTATTTTCTAGCGATAACTTTTAATGATTTGGCAATAATAGCTGCACTATTTAATCCGTATTTTTCCATTAATTGTTCTGGAGTTCCACTTTCTCCGAATGTATCATTTGTAGCTACAAATTCTTGTGGAGTTGGATTGTTTAAAGATAATGTTCTTGCAACGCTTTCCCCTAAACCTCCTAAGAAATTATGTTCTTCAGCAGTCACCACACAACCTGTTTTAGCAACCGATTTTAAGATAGCTTCTTCATCTAAAGGTTTAATCGTATGAATATTAATAACTTCAGCTGAAATC
>JAULXA010000346.1:0-4492 GCA_032118875.1 Flavobacterium sp. | reverse complement strand
TTGCGCGACTAAAAACGCAATAATTGAACCAATAATAATCAAATTACTTTGTCCGAAAACGGCAATAAATTGTTCGTTAGAAACCGGACTAATTCCTTTGGCTTCCGGAATTTTCATAGAAAAAAACAAGACTACAAAACAATACGCAATTAAACCTGCCGTGATGTAACTCAATCTTTTTACACCTTGTTTTCCGAAATATTCATTTATTAAATCGGTGGTAATAAATACAATTGGCCAAGGTAAAATCCCCATACTCAACACAAAAGGCCCAACTTGAATTAGTTTTCCTCCAATAAGTTCAGCTGTGATGGCATTTGTAATAAAAATTCCCGCCAAAATGATGTATACGATTTCTTTTTTGGTTCTTAGCATTTAGTCTTCGTAATATTGTGTTTCATCCATACCACTTCCACTTGAGAAACTCACTCGCAAATGCGTATCATTTAACGATTCGTCAATCATCATTTTCATTTTATGATCAATTTCTTTGTCGTCAATAATTTTTTCCTCGTCGAATCTTTTAAATGCTTTTAAATTCAGTTTATTGTTTTCATCATGAACGAAAGCAATTGCCGTTAATTTTTCAGAATTTTTCCCATAAGAATCCGCTTCAATATTAATTTTCTTATAGAAGAAATAGGATATTTTTTTATCTTTTAATGTAATAACCTTTTCCTCTAACATCACAATTGAATCGTTTTCTTCGTTAAAATCCTCGTAATAATGAATGGCTGTTTTTACAATCGTATCTCTGTTAAACTTATTTAATTCGTCCGTTTGTTTATTGTGATACAACATTTGAAAAGCGGTGTATTTTGTTTTCGGATTTTCGATTAATTTTTCAATGCTATTTTTATCTAATTTTTTATTTTTAGCCAATTCTCTATTTGCAATTGCAACATTCAAATCGTCTATATTTAATTTTTCTGCTTTTTGATACAACTGACTCATATCTTTTTCGTTTTTAAACGGATATAAAATAGACAAATAACTATTCAAAGCATCAACTGGTGCGCCATCTCCATCATAACTATATTCGTCTTCATCACTTGCTTCGTCTTCAGATTTCCAGCTTAACAAGCGTTTGTATTCTAATTTAGCATTAGTTAACAACATTTTCTTGTACGATTTTAGTTTTTTTGACGATACTTTTTCCGAATTTAATAACACTTTTACAAAATCCACAATTGGTTCATGAAACTCGTTAATGCTATAATATTCTAAAATATTTGGATATAAAACCTGTGAATTTTCAAGATCTGAAGTAAATAAATTAAACAATCCAGAAATTACATATTTGTCTGAAATTGGCAAATCGTACTCTAATAATTCTCCAATTTTTTTGTAAGCTATTTTGTTTTTTTGAAACGTTAATGCTCTTAATATTGAAAATTGAGTTTGTGTAGAAACATCTTGAGCTTTATACGCTTGTTCCAAAAACGGAATTACTTCAGCCGATTTTAATGCGCCTATTTTTTCGTATAAATCACCTTTAAATTCCATTTCTTCTTTACGGAATTCAAAATTTTCAATTAAGGCTTTCAGTTTTGAAAAATCTGCTTCTTCAATTCTTAAATCACTAAAAGATTTTATTGCCGAATATCTAATACTGTCGTGTTCACTATTTAAATCTTCTTCAAAAATGCTGAATTTATTTTCAAAAAAGCTTCTCGACGTAATATTATCATCCACTTTAAAGGAATTAAACACTTTTTCTATGAACGGATTTTCGTTTTTATATTTTTTATCTACTAAAGTTGCAATCGTATAATATTCGCCTTTTTTTAATACAATTTTATACTTTAAGGCTTGTATACTTTTGGGTTTTGTGGCTAAAACTTCGTACACATAATAATCATTCGCTTCGTCTTTAGTGAATTTTTCGTTGGTTAATTCTAATTTTTGATTGGATGATAATGTTAGCGTTTTGTCCCAAGTAGTTGATTTATAATCTAAAGGATTAAATTTATCTTCCTTTTTTTCGTCGTTTATTGTCGCAACTGAAGTTAAACTTGAAGCTTCTATAGTTGCTGCTGCTGCTTCCACAACTGCTGTAGCTGAATCAACATCACTATAATCATTCGTATTGTTGGAATAATTTTTAGATTCAAAATCAGTAGAAATATTTTTCTTAATTCTGTTAAACAAAGAATCCAAAACGGCATAACTTTCATATCGATGTGGTTGAGAATAAGTGATTTCTACAACATTTTTATTCGGTGAAAAAATTTCATACGTTTTAAATTTTACTTCAAAATGATTGGTTTTATCGGCATCATCGTATTGTTTTTTTCTTTCGAATTTAAAATCTAAATATTCATTTTGTTGTTTCGGAATATCAACAGAAAAATGCGATGCGGAATCTTTAAAGGTTTTGTATACAATTTCTTCTTTCGCATTTGTAATTTCAAATGAATTGAAGAACGTTTCTACTTTATTTTTTGAAGCATTTACAGTTCCTAATAAATAATATTTGTTGCCTTTTAAAACGGATTTCAAATAAATGTTTTTCTCTTTCAATTTAGATTGAGAAATGAATTCAAACTTAGTTTTATCGAACTTAGTTTGTGTAGAATCTAATTCGTGTGCATTGTAAAATTCATAATGCATTCTTTTCAATTCGTATTCTGAATCTTCTAAATTTGAAATATCCATTAATGTGCTTTCCATTAAGAAATAGTGTGCATTTTCTTGTTCGTCGAAAGCGTAAATTTCTGTATCTTCTAGTTTTTTATTGTCTTTCTTATTTCCAACAAACGAATAATACGAAGGCATTTTAACTTTAAAGTTCTGTTTATTTGGAACAATATTTACAAATTCTTGTTTGTACGATTTGATTTTGATGTTATTATAAACCTCATCTTCATATTTTCTCACATAATCGCCTTCACCACTCATAATTACTGCAATTATTTCTAGTGGCGTGATGTAATATCGGTATCTTTCGTTTTTACCTGTTTTGGTTTTACTTTTAATATCATACACAAAATTACCTTTTTCTTGGTATGATTTTTTCTCCAAAATTTCTCCAGGAATGTTTTCGAAAAACAAACTGTCTAATGTTTTATGATTGAATTTTTTATCTTTTTTACTAATGAAATCTTTTAGCAACATGCGTTTCAAGTTGATGTAACCACCATTTCCTAAATCTGGAGATTCTAAATTTTCATCATTTTTTAAAACTAAAGGAAACAAAGGCAATGAAACCATTTCATCTGGAGTGGTATTTACTTCAAAAACTGGTTTTACAAAATAATCTTCGATTTGTTTTTTGAGTTTTTTTCCTTTTTCGCTATATTCAGAGATAATTGGCGTTACGGTATATCCTTTTCTGCGTAACATCTCAATCATTCCGTTTTTCCCAGGTAAATGTGCTGCACCAACAGCTGCAAACAAACTTCCTGTTTTCATGATAGAATCCATACTCTTAGACATCACTTCATTTCTATCAAAAAGCATCGCTTTATTATAGGATTTTGGAGAAGAAAGCATGTTTAACGTATCAATTAAATCTAAATCTTTTTCTCTGTAAGCATCACGTAAAACCTCAGCATAAGAACGCTTTTTTAAGATTTTTAAAAACGCTTGTTTGTTGCCATCGACTTCACTTCTATCCATTTCAGCTTGCGCTTTTTCGATATTTAAAGTCGTGGTTTTTACGTTTTCTAAACCTAATGTTTTTTTACCATATTTTCTTCCTGTTCTGTAAATGAACATGTCTAAATACGTTTCTTCTTGATATTCTTGATTAGCTTGATTGGTTCGAGATAATAAACCAATTAAATTATAATTCGAACCTCTGAAAAGGGAAAATAAATTGTCTTTTTCTATGGGTGAAGTGTAAAAATTGGAATAGAAATTTCCACTGGTTTTTGTAGATCTATAAAACCCAAATAAATCATATAATTCCGTCCAAGTATTGGGTTCGCTTTCATTTGCAATAAAATCTGAAGCTAATAATTTTTCGAAAAATGAATCAGATAAGTGAAAAGAAACCTTGTCGGAAACGTGCATGGTTCCGTACATATAAGATTTTTTGGTTAATCCGTTTCCAGAAATTTCCCAAAATAAACTTTGGTATTTTTTTTCTTGTGCAAAGGCAGATATTGACAAAAATGTCAGTAAAAATAAAATCTTCTTCAAAACGAATTATAATTAGGTTAATTTACCCCAAATATAACAAATTGAAAAAGATTTTATTGTTAATTTAAAAAATAAAATTGTTGTTTAAAACTCTTCGAGAGCTCAACACTTTCGAAGGGTTAAAAATTATTTCTTTACTTTTTTAACTCCCATGTTAAACAACGTAAACGCTTGCATATCAACTTGCTCATTTATGATGGCATCTGTTGATTTTCCAGCACCATGACCAGCATTTACATCAATTCTTATTAACATAGGTTGAGAACCTGAATATTTATCTTGTAATTCGGCAGCGAATTTAAAACTATGTGCTGGCACTACTCTATCGTCATGATCACCAGTCGTA
>JAULXA010000345.1:0-4647 GCA_032118875.1 Flavobacterium sp. | reverse complement strand
TAATTTAAATATTCTGTGATTTCAAGTCCATAACCTATCATACCAACACGTTTGTTTTGCCATGAATTGGTTAATAGTTTAATTTTTGTAATATCGATATCATGTAAAATTTGAGCTCCAATACCAAAATCTTTGGTGTCAATTTTAATTTTTGGTGCTGTAAAATCGCCTGACTCCTGCATTCTTTTTAATTCAGCTAAACGATCTAATAATTCAACAGATTGTAATTCTTGATTGATAAACAAAATAGCGCACTTATCATGAGATTCAAATTCTTTGAAAATATCTTCCATTTTCTTGTGCAAAGTATCTGTCAAGCTTCCTAAAATATCATTGGTAACTTGTGTAGAATTAATTCTGGTAACAATTTCTTCCCCTTTACTCCAGCTTCCTTTTGTTAAAGCGATATGAACTTGTTTATTAGTAACTTGAAGATAAGCTCTTAATCTATAGTTTCCAAATCGCGTTTTAATCTCGAAATCTTCTTTTTTCTTAATTAAACTATCATGTTGCATTCTGTAAGCCACTAAATCTTCAATAGAAACTAGTTTTAAATCGAATTTTTTCGCCACTTCTACTAATTCTGGTAAACGTGCCATTGTTCCATCATCATTCATGATTTCACAAATTACACCAGCTGAAGAAAATCCTGCTAAACGTGCAAAATCAATTGCTGCTTCTGTATGCCCAGTTCTTCTCAATACACCACCTTGACGTGCAATTAATGGAAAAATATGTCCAGGTCGACCTAATTCATAAGGTTTTGTTTCTGGGTTAACTAAGGCTTCAATCGTTTTTGATCTATCGGCAGCAGAAATTCCAGTTGTTACGCCATTACCTTTTAAATCTACAGAAACTGTAAATGCCGTTTCCATATTATCAGTATTATTGGTAACCATTGAATGTAATTCTAAATCTTTACATCTTGATTCTGTTAGAGGCACACAAATTAAACCTTTACCGTGTGTAGCCATAAAGTTGATCATTTCTGGAGTAACTTTATCTGCAGCTGCTAAAAAATCGCCTTCATTTTCTCTATCTTCATCATCTACAACAATAATCATTTTGCCTTGACGAATGTCTTCAATAGCTTCTTCGATGGTGTTGAGTTGTATTTTATTGCTCATTATTTTGTGTGTTAGAACTTTGTAGTTTGTTGTTTGTAAGTTTATTAAATATATTTTTAATCGGATTAATTAACCAATCTAAATCGATTGTTAATCCCATGTCGTTTGTTGCTCTATAAGTAAATAAAATAGCAAATGGTGTTAATATTATTGCTCCTGCGGCTACACCAAAAAATGGATGAATAGCATCTTGTCCGGCTAATTTTTTTCCGAAAGTATTTGCGAAATTGAATATGATAAAGATTAAAACGGCAAAAACGATTGGCAAACCTAATCCTCCTTTTCTGATAATTGCTCCTAATGGTGCGCCTATGAAAAACATCAATAAACAGGAATAAGCCACCAAAATTTTATCAAAATAAGCAATCCAAAAATCATTGATATATTTCTTTTTCATTTCCAAATCCGTATTATAATTGTCTAATGAAAAAATAATATTCGAAATATTACTTTTTGCCACATCAAGTAAAATTGATTGTTTTTCTTTTGGAAAAATTCCTAATAAATCAGTAGTTGGTTTAGAGCTTGTTTTTACAACTAATGGAGTTTGGTCCACTGCTTGCAAAACGTTCGTTAAACTTTGAGTGCTTTTATCTATATTTTCACTATAAGAAATAACATCTTTTTTATAATTAGATTCAAGTGAATCAATAGTATATTTCAATTCACTCATGTTCAACATATTATAAGCGTTTATAACTTCACCAGCATCTTCGGATGCCCCGTTAAGTGTAGCTAAATCAATGTTTATGGTATACTTTTCAAAACTACTTTTTGCAAAGGGTAATCTGGCACGTTCTTCCATTTTTTGTGGTTGAATGTCTTCATAGTAATTTCCGTCAAGTAAATCTAATTGCAACAAATTGGTAGTTTCATCGCTTTTCAAAACACCATTTTTAGCTTTAATTACAGTTGTAATTGGAGTAAACTCGCTTTTTTTCATATGCATCGTAATGCCTTCTAAAAACTCTCCATTATCACCTGACTTTTTATCCACTTTTATTGTAGTTGTGGTTCCAATTTTATTAAACTGGCCTTCACCAATTGCCATAGCAGGCTTTGTTTGAAGTATGTTTTTTCTTAAATTCACAAATCGGTATTGTGCTTCTGGAATGATATTATTCGCAAACAAAAAAGCAACAAAACTAAATATCATGGTACAAACTACCAGAAACTTCATAGCTCTTCCTAAAGAAATTCCACCAGATTTCATCGCTGCAAATTCATAGTTTTCGGCAAAACTACCAAAGGTCATTATAGATGCCAATAAAATAGATAATGGTAAAACCAATGGAACCATTATTGGAGAATAGTAAAAAATAAATTTAAAAATGGTTATAAAATCTAAATCTTTACCTGCTAATTCAGCAATAAAAAGCCAAATACTTTGCAAAACGAATATAAAAAAAAGGATTACAAATACCGTAGTAAATGTAATCAGGAAAGATTTTAATAAATATTTATCTATTATTTTCATTTAATGCTAGAATTACAGCAAACCTATTTGCTATGTAAGATGTGAGTTAAAATTAGTCCGCTTTATTTATATAATAATTAGGATATTTTGCTTTCACAAAGGTAAACTGATTTTTTTCTAAAACTTGGTTAAATTTAAACGAAGATACTGTTAAAGTTGTTTTCGTACCATTTTTCCCAACTTCAATTAAATTATAGATGTGATTGGTTTTTGTGTCAATTCCGATTAAAATTTCTTTTCTTTTATCCATAACACTTGATGGCGTTAGTTTTACATATTGAATGGTTTTACCAGCAATTGGTTGTTTGATATCCATTGAATATTTAAATCCTTTTTTGAAAAAAGTAAAAATTTTATTTGGCGACATCGCATTCGCGTCATTATCATCATGATTTGAAACCGTTATTTCTTCATCTTCGGGAACAATTGTATAAATCTTTTTTCCATCGAAAATTTTAGTAATTCCCATGAAACTTAAATGATATTTATTTCCTTGTAAAAGAACCGTTCCTTTACTTTCTTGATTGATATTTTCCTTAGAGTTATTAATCGCATATTTAAAGTCAATATCCATATTTTTATATGATTTTGCTTTAGCAACTACTTTGTCTAATAAGTTTTTTGCAGTATTAGTTTTTTTAACAGGATTTATTTCAACCGTGTTAAATGACACTAAAAATAAGGCAACTGCTGTTATTGTAAATAAATTTTTCATCTATAAATAAATATTTATTGTTCGTTATTAAAAAATGTTTCTAGAGAATTCAAATCCGTGATTAGCACTTGTCTGGCTTTGCTTCCTTCAAAAGGACCCACAATTCCTGCAGCTTCTAACTGATCAATAATTCTTCCTGCTCTGTTATATCCTAATTTCAATTTTCTTTGGATTAACGATGCCGAACCTTGTTGCGCAGTAACTACAACTTCTGCTGCATCTCTAAATAAAGAATCTCTTTCGGAAATATCCATATCAAGTTTTATGCCACTTTCCTCTCCCACATAATCTGGAAGTAAATATGCATTGGCATACGCTTTCTGAGAACCAATGAAATCACAAATTCTTTCCACTTCTGGCGTATCTACAAAAGCACACTGTACACGAATTAAATCGTTTCCGTTTGAAAATAATAAATCTCCACGACCAATTAATTGATCGGCACCACCAGAATCTAAAATCGTTCTTGAATCAATTTTTGAAGTTACTCTAAAAGCAATTCTCGCAGGGAAATTCGCTTTAATCATACCTGTAATTACGTTTACAGATGGACGTTGTGTGGCAATAATTAAGTGAATTCCGATAGCACGGGCAAGTTGAGCCAAACGTGCAATTGGCATTTCCACTTCTTTTCCTGCTGTCATAATTAAATCGGCAAACTCATCGACTACTAATACAATATAAGGTAAAAAGCGGTGACCGTTTTCTGGATTTAATTTTCTTTGTTTAAATTTATCATTATACTCTTTAATATTTCGAACCATCGCATCTTTTAATAAAGAATAACGATTATCCATTTCTAAACATAAAGAATTAAGTGTATTAATTACTTTCGCATTATCTGTAATAATTGCTTCTCCCGTATCTGGAAGTTTCGCTAAATAATGACGTTCAATTTTATTGAAAAGTGTTAATTCTACTTTTTTAGGATCCACCAAAACGAATTTCACTTCCGCTGGATGCTTTTTGTATAATAAAGAAGTTAAAACTGCATTTAATCCTACCGATTTTCCTTGTCCGGTTGCTCCTGCCATTAATAAGTGAGGCATTTTTGCTAAATCGACAACCAACGTTTCGTTTGAAATCGTTTTCCCTAAAGCAATTGGTAATTCCATTTCTGCTTGTTGGAATTTTGGGGAAGCAATCGCACTTTTCATAGAAACCATTGACGGATTTGCGTTTGGAACTTCAATACCAATTGTTCCTTTTCCTGGAATTGGCGCAATAATACGAATTCCTAAAGCCGATAAAGACAAAGCAATATCATCTTCTAAACTTTTAATTTTAGAAATTCTAATTCCTGCTTCTGGTACAATTTCGTATAAAGT
>JAULXA010000344.1:0-2702 GCA_032118875.1 Flavobacterium sp. | reverse complement strand
GGATTTTATCAGAATTACATACCTTAATTCAATTTGTGGATGAAGCGTATGCGGATTACGAACCAACTCGTGCCACAAGAGCTATTTCCGACTTCGTACAAGAGAATTTAAGTAACTGGTATGTGCGTTTATGTCGTCGTAGATTCTGGAAAGGTGAGTACGCGCAAGACAAAATTGCAGCGTATCAGACGCTTTATACTTGTTTAGAAACAGTTGCGAAATTATCAGCACCGGTAGCGCCATTCTTTATGGATAGGCTATATAAAGACCTGAATGCCACAACTAACAAGGAAAGTTTTGAAAGTATTCACCTAGCAAACTTCCCTGTTTCGGTTGAAAACTTTGTTGATAAATCACTAGAAAGTAGAATGCAGAAAGCGCAAACGATTTCGTCATTGGTTTTATCACTACGTAAGAAGGAAATGATTAAAGTACGTCAACCGTTACAAAGAGTAATGATTCCAGTACTTGACGAAGCTTTCAAAGCAGAGATATTAGCGATTGAAGACTTAATTAAAGCAGAAGTTAACGTAAAAGAAATAGAGTTATTAGATGATGCTTCAGGTGTTTTAGTGAAGCAAATTAAGCCTAATTTTAAAGCTTTAGGACCTCGTTTTGGTAAAGATATGGGCTTGATAGCCAAAGAGATACAAGCTTTTTCGCAAGATCAAATTAATGAATTAGATAAAGTCGGCGAAATAACAATTGTTAGTTCAGAAAAAAGTATTACTTTAACATTCGAAGATGTAGAGATTTCGTCTCAAGATATCCCAGGTTGGTTAGTAGCCAATTCGAACGGAATTACAGTAGCTTTAGATATTACAATTTCTGATGAATTACGTAAAGAAGGGATAGCGAGAGAGTTAGTCAACAGAATTCAAAATATCCGTAAGGATTCTGGTTTTGAAGTTACAGATAAGATTAAAGTTCAAATTCAAAATAATGATACTATTGAACAAGCCGTAAACGCAAATTTATCGTATATTAAATCAGAAACACTTACAAATGAACTAGTTTTTGTATCAGAAATCAATAATGGTACGGAAATTGAGTTCGATGAGCTAAAAACAATTATATTAATTTCAAAATAATCGAAATTATGGTAGATGAAAAAATAAGATTCTCAGATGCAGAATTAGCAGAATTTAGAGAATTAATCAATTCGAAATTAGATAAAGCGAAAAACGATTTAGATTTAATTAAGAGTGCTTATTTAAATGATTCCAATAACGGAACTGACGATACTTCGCCAACATTTAAAGCTTTCGAAGAAGGAAGTGAAACCATGAGTAAAGAAGCGAATTCGCAATTAGCGATTCGTCAGGAAAAATTTATTCGTGATTTAAAAAACGCGTTAATTCGTATTGAAAACAAAACGTATGGCTTGTGTAAAGTAACAGGAAAATTAATCAATAAAGAAAGATTAAAAATTGTTCCTCACGCCACTATGAGCATCGAAGCCAAAAATTTACAGCGTTAAAAAACGTTAATAAATATACAAACGCTCCTTATGGGGCGTTTTTTATTAGTTAAAATTGCTACTTTTGCACAAACACTAAAAAAATGAATCTTAAAAAAGCCTATTTATTTGTATTTCTTATCTTACTAATTGATCAAGCAAGTAAAATATATATCAAAACCAATTTCTACATTAACGAACAAGTAAAAGTGTTCGATTGGTTTAGAATTTACTTTGTGGAAAACGAAGGTATGGCTTGGGGCGCTGAAATTCCAGGTGCTTACGGGAAATTGTTTTTAACTGTTTTCAGAATTTTTGCAGTTGGTGGAATTTCTTGGTGGTTGTATGATTCTATTAAAAAAGAGTTGTCTAATTATTTAACTTTCGCGATTACTTTAATTTTAGCTGGAGCGATTGGAAACATCATTGATTCTGTTTTTTATGGCGTAATTTTTAACGATAGTTATAGCCAGGTTGCTACAATGTTTTCTAACGAACCTTACGGAACTTGGTTTCATGGTGAAGTAGTAGATATGTTTTATTTCCCAATAATTAAAGATATTCCAATGCCAGATTGGGTGCCGTTTATCGGCGGAAAACCCTTTACTTTCTTCAATGCTATTTTTAATGTGGCCGATGTTGCCATTTCAACTGGATTTGGGATTTTAATTGTCTTTAATAAAAGATGTTTCAAAGAAGTATAAAAGTTACATAAAAGAAGAAAAACCGCTTTATAGGCGGTTTTTTTGTTTTATAAAGCTAATGTTTTTGACCGTTCCTTCAGATGAAAGTTCCATGCTTACAATTTGATTGTTTTGATTTCTTTTAAATTGATAGGAAGTTCGTGCGTTATTGCCAAATTCATCTATTTCGATTGTAGATAAAGCTATGTTTTCATTGTTTTTATAGGTTAAGAATAGTTTGTTGTCTTTTTCAAAAAAAGTATATGTTGTGTTCAATTCTTCTGAATAATAAGTGCCCACAAATTCATTGATTTTTACTGTTTCTGGTTTTACAAATTGTGCTTTTTTGAAGTAAAAAGGTGTACCACCAAACGAAATAATTAAATCATGATTTTTGTTTTTAGTAAAATCATAGGTGACGCTTTCATTATTCATTCTATGAAACTTGCTCTTTTCAAATGCTAGAAGACCAATCCCTTTTTTAGCTTGACTCCCTTTTGCTTTTAACGTATCATTTTCTACAAAAATTTCCATCTTCATAGCGCTATTCATTTCTTTAT
>JAULXA010000343.1:0-2363 GCA_032118875.1 Flavobacterium sp. | reverse complement strand
GGATAAAGACAATCCCGTAAAAAAATGGTTGCAAATTAGTACCTATCAAATAGGTCGAGTTACCGCTTATACTTCATTAGGTGTGATTTTTGGATTTTTAGGTGCGGGATTTTTCTTAGCCGGATTCCAACAACAATTGTCAATTGTAGTAGGCGTAATAATGATTTTAATTGCCATAATTCCCGAGAAAAAATTAGCACAATACAACTTCTCTAAACCGATTTATAAAATTATTTCTAATGTCAAAACCCAATTAGGACTACAATTTAAAAAGAAAAGCTACAAATCATTGTTTTTAATTGGTTTATTCAATGGGTATTTGCCTTGCGGAATGGTGTATGTGGCGCTATTTGGAGCCATGGCTATGAACAATGTTTTTTTAGGAAGTTTATACATGACTTTATTCGGATTAGGAACGATTCCACTAATGATGGTTTTGGTTAATTTCTTAAAAACCACTCAGTTTTCATTTTATTCTCAATTTCAAAAAATAATTCCTATACTGATTATTTGTATTGGAGTTCTATTTGTATTGAGAGGCTTCGGATTAAACATTCCTTATCTTTCTCCAAGTACGATGCATTTGCATATTCAGTCGGAAGTGAATTGCCATTAGTTATTGCTCGCAAAGACGCAAAGGTTTTCGCAAGGCTCGCAAAGTTTTTTTTGCACGCGGATGAAAAGGATTAAAAGGATTTTGGATTGCGTATAGTTTGTCATTACGACTTAGGAGGAATCTCTTAATCATCTTCCATAATCTTACCCTCAAACTTGTCATCCTGAAAGGATCTCACGCCAACTACTTCTGCAATGTTTTTTAAACATATAAGTCATATAAGTTTTTTTTTTTGCACGCGGATGGAAAGGATTGAAAGGATTTTGGATTGCGTATAGTTTGTCATCCTGTAAGCATCTCACACAAACTACTTCCGCAATGTTTTTAATCACAAAGAACTTCACGTAAATTCCAAATTCCAAATCGTTAATATTTAAACACATAGGTTTTATGTTGGATTGCGAGTAAAGACGCTTCGCTCAAAATAGTTCACATAAGATTGGTACGCAGATTTGGCGGATTGTTTTTCATGTTGGATTGTGGTGAGGGATTATCGCGGATTTATTTCCCCTCTTTTAGAGGGGTGCCCGTAGGGTGGGGTGTTTAATTTACAATCTACTTCTACAATCTTACCCTCAAACTTGTCATCCTGAAAGGAACTCACGTTAACATTGTTTTAGACCTGACAGGTTTCAAAAACCTGACAGGTCTTTTTCGTTGTTAAATCGTCATAGAAAACAATTCCGTTTGTGGTGCGGCTCTTTTCAATCTTAAATCGAAAGCCATGCAAATATTTCTTACATATGCTTTTCCTAAATCGGTAACGGTTAATTTTTTATCTTGAATGACAAGCAAACCATCTTGTTGCATTTCTTCCAGGCTTTCTAAAACCTCATCTATTTCTGGGAAAAATAAAGCTTCATCTTCCCAAGTGGTTTCAAAATGACACATTAAATTTAAAATATGTTGTCTGATGATTAAATCTTCTTCAGTTAAATGATGTCCTCTAAAAACAGGTAATAAGTTCGCATTAATCTTTACATAATACGCATCTAAAGATTTTTCATTCTGAGCAAAACTATTCCAACTATCGCTTATGGAAGACACGCCTAAACCAATCATCACATCTGTTTTGGAAGCGGTGTAACCCATGAAATTTCTGTGTAAGGTTTTGTTGTTAAAAGCCAAATACATTTCATCTGTTGGTAAGGCAAAATGATCCATTCCAATTTCTACATAGCCAATTTCCAACAACATTTTCTTTCCTAATTCATACAATTGTCGTTTGGCATCGCTTTGTGGAATATCTTCGTCGTTAAAGCCACGTTGACCATTTCCTTTTAACCAAGGCACGTGTGCGTAACTATAAAATGAAATTCTGTCTGGTAAAAGCGAGTTGGTTTTTAAAATAGTATCTTCTACATCTTCTAATGTCTGAAAAGGTAATCCGTAAATTAAATCGTGCCCAATGGAAGTATAACCAACTTCTTTCGCTAATAAAGTCACTTTCGAAACATTATGAAAAGATTGTATTCTGTGAATGGCTTCTTGCACTTTCGGACTATAATCTTGCACACCAAAACTCACTCTTCTAAAACCTAAATTGTATAAGGTTTGTAAATGTTCTTTTGTAGTATTGTTGGGATGTCCTTCAAAACTGAAAATATAATTTTCTGCTTTATTTGCGGTTTCGAAAATGCCATTGATTAATAAAGTCAAATTTTCTGTAGAGAAAAAGGTCGGAGTTCCTCCACCTAAATGAATTTCTTTAATATTCGGTTTTCTTGAAAACAAATTGCAATACATG
>JAULXA010000342.1:0-3896 GCA_032118875.1 Flavobacterium sp. | reverse complement strand
CGAATCGGTTGCAGATTGTCTTTTAGGAATAAATCCAAATCTAATTTCTAAAGAATTAAATGTTGGTGAAGTTTTTTATCAGTATAATGATAATTTGACTTTTGAAATGCAACACGCTAATACGGATGATTATTTTATCTCTGATATTTTAATTGAGGGAAATTTTCCTCCAAATATAAATTATGATCTTTTAAATAATCAAACAATAAATTTTAGTGGTGTTCCAGAAACTAAAGGTACTTTTGAATTTACGGTACAAATTACTGTTCATCCGTATGTAAAAAACGCTGACGGAAGTACTAATATGTGTAGTGATACATCAACAAAGAAATACAAAATAATTATAAATTAACACCAATTCATCAAGTCAAACAACTTTGAGTAATTAAATCTTAAAGTCTAGAGATTCTCGTACAACAAAACAACCATACAACCCATAAAACCCTCACTTTGAACCAATTTGAGGGTTTTTTAGTGTGAATTATTTAACTTTACAAAAGAGCAAGTGCTTATAATCTGTAACTATAAAAACTAGATAACTATGAAAGCAACAACATTTTTTAAAAGTTTATTCATTACAACTTTACTGCTTCTTACCTATAGCTGTCAACCCAAAAAAGTGGATACGAAAGAAGAAAGCGAAAAATTGATGCAAGCGAGTCGAGATTGGTCTGCAGCAGCAAATTCAAGGGATATTGAAAAAATCGTAAGTTATTGGACAGACGATGCCATTCTATATTCTGCAGGAGAACCAGAATTAAAAGGGAAGAAAGCCATTCGTGAAATGGTTGAAACTTCTATGAAGAATCCAAATTTTAATATCAGTTGGGAGCCAATAAGTGCTGAAGTATGCGAAAGTGGTGAGATGGGTTACTTATTAGAAAAATCTAAAATTGTCATGAAAGATTCAACGGGTAAAGAAAAAATCATGACCTTTAAGGGCGTCACAATTTGGAAAAAACAAAAAGACGGATCTTGGAAAAATGCTATTGACATCATGAGTCCAGACAGTCTGAAATAAAGAAATCATTCCGTAAATCAAGAAATCGGCTTTTATGCCGATTTTTTTGTGCTTTATTACAACTGTATTTCCACTTTTTACACTTTCATTTCCATTTCTTTCATCTTCATTTCCATTTCTTTCATAGTTGTTTCCATTTCTTTCATAGTTGTTTCCATTTCTTACATCTTCATTTCCATTTCTTACATCGGCATTTCCAAAACTTTCATCGGTATTTCCATTTCTTGCTACCGCATGCCAATTTCTTACAACTGCATTTAGAAATTTCCTGACTTCAGAAATGTTTTTTTTAACTTTCATTAAACCATCTCCGAATTAAAGTGTCCAATACTAAACTTTTAAATTTAATAAATATGAAAAATGTAGTTAAGAAATTAGTAGTAGCAATGGCGTTGGTAGTTTCATTTGGAGTTTCGGCTCAAGACAGAAAAGAAAAAATGAAAAACGCCACTCCAGAAGAAAAAGTGGAAATGAGAACTAATAAAATGTCTGAAAAATTAGGCTTGGACGAAAACCAGAAAAAGAAAGTCAAAGAGATTCTTGCTGCACAACAAAAAGAGAATATGGCTGCTAAAGAAGAAATTAAAGCGGAAAGAGAAAAAGCTCGAGCTGAAATGAAAGCAACCATGAAAAAACAACATGAAGTATTGAAAGCAAAACTAAAACCAGTGCTAACAGAGGAGCAATATAAAAAATGGGAAGCGATGCAAAATGAAAATATAGAAAAAGTAAAAGAGAGAAGAAATCATAAAAAACTATAAATATTTATTAAAATAGCTTTCATATTGAAAATATTTTTTATTTTTGATAAAACTATTAAACAAATTACAATGAAAAATTTATTAGGCGCTCTTGTTTTATTTTTAGCTTTCACAGTAAATGCTAGTGCTCAAGAGACATTTAAAAAAGTAGATGAAAAAGTTGAAGCAAAAATGAATTTAGCAGCTCTTTCTGAAGTTGTTGCTCTTGAAGGAACTTTAAGCCAAGACTTGTTCAATTTATTTGAATACAAATACAGAAATTTAAACGAAAATCTTTCTGCAGATAAAAAAGCTGAATTAGCTTATATTATTGAGATGAAATTAAGAGCTACTCTTACAGATGATCAAATGATTGCAATTCAAAAGAAACCAGGTTTGTTGAAAAAATTAACAAACTAAAAATAAAAAAATCCCGTCAGTTCAACTAGACGGGATTTTTTTTTAAATATTTTTTACTTATAAAATTTTCGCTACTTCTTTGATACATTTAATCGTATAATCTAAATCTTCATACGTTAATGCATCGGTGATAAACCAGGTTTCATAAGCCGAAGGCGCAATATAAATGCCACGTTTCAATAATTCGTGAAAGAATTTTTTAAATCTATCGTTATCTCCATTTTTTGCCGTTTCAAAATCGTACACTTCGTCTTTATCAAAATGCACAGAAATCATTGAACCTACTCTATTTATCGTAAATTCAATATTATTTTCAGACAAAACTTTGTCAATACCTTTTTCTAAATACGCTGTTTTTTCTTCTAAACGGTTAAAAATTTCAGCATCTGAATTTAATTCCAATAACATTTGATAACCTGCAGCCATCGCTAACGGATTTCCAGACAGTGTTCCCGCTTGATAAACCGGACCAAGTGGCGATAACATATTCATAATTTCATTTCTTGCGGCAAAAGCTCCAACTGGCAAACCGCCACCAATTACTTTACCGAAACAAACAATATCTGCATCTACATCAAATAATTCTTGCACGCCACCTTTTGCTAAGCGAAATCCCGTCATAACTTCATCAAACACAAGCATAGCGCCGTATTCTTCACAAAGTTGCTTTAAACCAGATAAAAATCCGCTTTTTGGAGGAATACAACCCATATTTCCAGCAACTGGCTCTACAATAATAGCCGCAATTTCGTTTTTATTCGCTTCGAAAAGTGCTTTTACATTTTCAAGGTCATTATATTTGGCTAATAAGGTATCTTTTGCTGTTCCTTCAGTTACTCCTGGACTATTTGGTACTCCAAAAGTACTCAAACCACTTCCTGCTGCAATTAAAAACGAATCAGAATGTCCGTGATAACAACCAGAAAATTTAATTATTTTATCGCGTTTTGTATAACCACGTGCCAAACGAATGGCACTCATACACGCTTCTGTACCTGAATTTACAAAACGAATTTTATCAATATTTGGTACCATTGAAACGGCTAATGCAGCAATTTTAGTTTCCAGTTCAGTTGGCGCTCCAAATGAAGTTCCTTTTTTTGCTTTTTCAATAATTGCGTTTACAACTGGTTCATGAGCGTGACCTAAAATCATTGGTCCCCACGAGTTGATATAATCAATATATTTATTTCCATCTTCGTCAAACAAATAGGCACCTTTAGCTTCCTTTATGAAAATTGGAAAACCACCAACTCCTTTAAATGCTCTAACTGGCGAATTTACACCGCCCGGAATTACTTCATTCGCTTCAATAAATAACTGACTGCTTCTTTGATATAACATTATTTTTTTACTTTTAATTTTTGACCAATTGAAATTCCAGATTCCAAAATATTATTTAAACTTCTTAATTCGTCCACTGATAAACTATATTTTTTAGATAAAGAATATAAAGTATCACCTTGTTGAACTATGTGTTCTCCGTTAACTTGAGTCACAACTCTTGGTTTCGGAACAAAATTTCTTCCTAAAACTTCGTTATCAATTTTATACAATTCATAACGTTCGATAATTCCAATTAATTTTGAAGGATACAACGTATCAGTTGCATAACCCGCTTGTTTTAAACCATTTGCCCAAGCTTCATAATCGCCTTTATCTAATTTAAAAAGGTTTTCATATCTTTTTCTTGAAGATAAAAATGCCGAGTGATC
>JAULXA010000341.1:0-3081 GCA_032118875.1 Flavobacterium sp. | reverse complement strand
AAGCGAAAGATGACGCACAAAAAGAATTGGTGAAAAACGCTTTAGATTTAGCAAAATTATCTCAAGGCTTATTAAAAGGTGAAGAATTAACGGCTTTTGTAAAAAGAAGTTTTGAAACACTGAAATAAATAATTAGATTTTTAAATGAATAGAATCCTGTAAGAATTTAAAACTCTTGCAGGATTTTTTAGTATCTTTAACTTCAATTTTAATTAAATTTTTATGAAAAACATCTTTATATACATGGGATTATTATTTGTTGTTGTAAACAGCTGTAAACCATCAACAAGTACAATTGGAAACGAATTAAAAATTATTTTAGAACCAAAAAGCAATAGCAACGTTTCTGGCTATGCAACTTTTAAAGAAAAGAATGGAAAAGTAAAATTTGAGGCTTTTATTTCCGGATTAACACCTGGAACGCACGCCATTCACATACATGAAAAAGCGGATTGTTCAAGTGTAGATGCAGCTTCAGCAGGCGGACATTGGAATCCAACTTTCAAAAAACATGGAAAATGGGATTCAGATGAATGTCATAAAGGAGATATTGGAAATTTTGAAGTTGATAAAAATGGTTTTGGTACCATTACTTTAGAAACAGATGAATGGTGTATTGGCTGTGGCGACCCAACCAAAGATATTTTAGAAAAAGGCTTAATTGTGCATCAAAATGCAGATGATTTTGTTACGCAACCTACTGGAAATGCTGGTGGAAGAATGGCTTGCTCAGCAATAATTAGATAATTTAAAACAAATCCAATCCTGTAAGAATTTAAAACTCTTGCAGGATTTTTTTATATTTGAGAAAAATATTCAAGAAAATGAAAAAACTACAATTCTCAATTTTATTATTCTTAACTGCTATATTTGGTTTAGCTCAAAACAAGGAACAAAAACAAAGATTAGAAGTCAATATTGATGGAGAAATTTATCACACCTATGAAAACGACACCTTACTTGTAAACAACAAACCAATTATAATAAATATTGCAAAAACACAGGTTTTGAAAACTGATGGAATTTCATTTGAATATCCAAATCATCTTTCATTAAGAACAGAAAAAGATACTGGACTTGATATTTACTCTTTAGATGGAGATGACATTGTAATTTCTAAGTTTGTATTTCAAGTAGCAATAAATACTGAAGATTTAGCAAACGATTTGATTAAAGATTTCGGGAAAAAAAATTGCAAGATTGACAACTCTAAAATTAGTTTAAATTCCAATACATTTGAAGGAAGCAAAATTACAGCTGGTCTATTAAAATCAAAATTAACCATTGAAATTTACAAAATATCAGACCAGAATAATCAAACTCAAATACTTATAATTCAAGATTCTAAAAATGAGGATGGTTCAGATTCAAGCGAATATAAAAATGCAATTGAAATATTAAACAAAACTTTTGTTGTAAAATAAAAATGACTCAAAAACCACTACTCTACTTTAAAAACCATACTGAATGGCGCAATTGGTTACATGAAAATCATGAAACGCATTCGGCAGTAGAATTAGTTTTTTACAGAGTGAATAGTGAAATGGAAAGCATGCGTTGGGAAGAAGCTGTAAAAGTGGCCATTTGCTATGGTTGGATTGATTCTACTGTTCGGAAATTAGACGAAGAACGCAGAAAACAAATGTTTACACCGAGAAAAGACAAAAGCGTTTGGAGTAAAGTCAATAAAAATTACATTGAAGAATTGATGGCCAATAATTTAATGCATGAAACGGGTTTAAAAAAAATTGAAACGGCTAAACAAAACGGTTCTTGGGAAAGTTTAGACGCGGTGGAAAATTTAGAAATCCCAGAAGATTTACAAGTTGAATTTGACAAAAATAAAATCGCACTGGAAAACTATTCCAACTTCAGTAAAAGTTATCGAAAAAGTTATTTATATTGGCTAAATCAAGCAAAAAGAATAGCAACTAGAGAAAGTAGAATTAGTGAAATAATTTCTCTTTGTGAGAAAAATATAAAATCGAGATAAGTAGATGGAAATAAAGCATTTTGAATTCATTTTATATGTTTCAAATCAAGAGCAAAGCAAACTTTTTTATCAAATTTTGTTGAACCAAGAACCTACTTTAAATGTTCCTGGAATGACAGAATTCACATTAAATAATTTTACAAAAATTGGTTTGATGCCCAACGATGGAATTGCAAAAATTGTTTCACCAATTCTACCTCATCCGGAACTTGGAAATGGAATTCCGAGATGCGAATTATATTTAACGATAACTGATTTAGAAGATAACTTTGAACGAATTTTAAAAGCAGGTGCGAAATTAATCAGTCCAATTTCAGCAAGAGATTGGGGCGATAATGTAGGCTATATTGCTGATTTCGATGGACATGTAATTGCCTTAGCTTCTAAAACATAGATTATGATAAATAAAAATCAATTTTCTATTTTATTACTATTTATTTTATTTAGTCATCTTTTATTTTCTCAAGAAGAAAACGAAATTGAAAAATTAAAAAAATACTATCGCTTCGAGCATATTACAAATCCAAAATCAAAACATTATTGGACGTATAAATATGAACTAAAAAATGGTTTATATTCAAAACAGGAAAATTATAATTCAAAAGAATTAACTTTTAGACAAAAATTCATCTATGATTCAATAAATAAATTGAAATATTCTGTTGTAATGTACAATATAAATGACGGTATTATTTCTGATACTTTAATTGAGACAGAATCAAAAAAATATGTATATCCTTTAATAGAAAAAAAATATGATTCTTATAATAACATTATTGAAGAGAAAATATATAAAAAAACTGATTCATTAAATAATGGAAAAGAAGTTTTTGAAATTGAATCAATATTATATAAATATGACAAATTAAATAATATTATTGAACTCAATAGAAGTTTCAACATACCAATGGAATTTCCAATTGTTTATGGTGGTGGTAGAGCGCATTATCAAAACGAAAAATTCAGATATATTTATAATAAAGATGGTCTTTGGATTAAGAAATATTGGACAGTTAATGAAAAAGAATTTTTGATAGAAAAAAGAAAATTTTACAAAAAATAATATAAAATCATGATTAAAAAAACGT
>JAULXA010000340.1:0-5718 GCA_032118875.1 Flavobacterium sp. | reverse complement strand
GAATATCAGTAGCTTGAAATTGTTCGTAAGCTTGCGCGTTTCTTACAAAATTCGCATCTAATAATAAAGGTCTTCCTAATGCTACCAAATCTGCTCTTCCGTTTAGAATTATCGTATTTATTTGATCAATATCTTGAATGTAACCAGCAGTTATCGTTGGAACATGAATGGTATTTCTTACTGTATCTGAAAAAGGCGTTTGCCACATTCTTCCTGTTTGTGGTTTTTGATTGGCAACTGTATTTCCAGTCGAAACGTTGATAATATCAGCTCCAGCATTTTTGAAAGCAGTGGCAATTGTTATTACATCGTCATCTGAAATTCCGTTTTCAGCCCAATCTGTTGCTGAAATTCGAACCGACATGGGTTTTTCTTTTGGAAAAGCGTTTCGCATTTCGGTGAAAACTCGTAATGGAAATTTCAATCGCTTCTCGATGCCTCCGCCGAATTCATCTGTTCTAGTATTCGTTAATGGCGACAAGAAAGAAGCTAATAAAAATCCGTGATGTACTTGTAATTCGATCATATCAAAATTTGCTTCATGAGCATTTTTTGTAGCTTGAACGAATTGAGAAGTAATCAAATCCATGTCAACTAAAGTCATTGCTTTTGGCGTATTTGAATTCTCATTAAAAGGAAGGTCTGAAGCCGAAAGTAATTCCCAACTCTTACCATTAAAAGATTCTTCCCATGGTTTTTTAGTCGCACCTTTTCTTCCAGAATGACCTAATTGCATTCCGATTTTTGTTTGTGTATGTTGATGAATGAAATCGTTAATACGTTTCCATGCTGAAATTTGATTTTCTGTATAAATTCCGGCACAGCCTTCTGTAATTCTTCCCGTTTCTGAAATAGCGGTCATTTCGGTTAAAATCAAACCTAAACCACCAACGGCTCTTGATGTGTAATGTTGAAAATGCCAATCGTTTACCAAACCGTTTTCTGCGGCATATTGTCCCATTGGTGCCATTACAATTCGGTTTTGAACTTCTAAGTTTCTTAGTTTGAAAGTGGAGAAGGCTGCCGATTGATTTTTGTCATTGATATTGTTATTACTATTGAATTCTTCTAAAACTTTATCTGTGAAAGATTTGTCGCGCAAGCGTAAGTTTTCGAAAGTTACTTTTTTCGCACGTGTCATGCACCCGAAAGCGAATTGATAAAACGGATGTTGGTTGTGACGGTTCATGTTTTCAAACCAATCTAGCGAGACTAATGCCGCATATTGAATCATTTCAACTGTATTTCTACGAGTTTTATCATATTGTTGAAAAGCTGCTTGTACATCCGTTGGGTTCGCAATCAAGGCATCTGATAAACCAATTGCAGAATCCATGGCTAATTTTGTACCTGATCCAATTGAATAATGTGCAGTAGCTTTGGCATCACCTAATAAAACGATATTTTTATGATACCAATTTTCGTTGGTTACGTGCGGAAACTGGCGCCAATGTGATTTATTTGAAATTAGTGGATGTCCGTCTAATTCAGCTGCGAATATTTCTGAAATTTTAGCAATCGTATCTGCTTCATTGGTGATTTCAAAACCATGTTTTTGCCAGGTTTCATCAGAACATTCAAAAATCCATGTACTCATTCCTTCTTGGTATTGGTACGAATGGGCTACGATTAAACCATGTTCCGTATTTCTGAAAAAATACGTAAAAGCGTCTAATGGTTTTGTAGAACCTAACCAAACGAAACGGTTTTGTTTCATTACGATTTTTGTTCCAAATTCGGCTTCATATTTGGTACGAATACTACTTCCAATTCCGTCTGAAGCGATAACCATATCAGCGTTTTCGAAAAGCGAAACATCATCAACATTTTGTTCGAAATGCAAATTCACGCCTTCTTCTTGACATCTTTGTTGTAATAATTGCAAAAGTGTTTTTCTGGAACAACCGCAAAAACCATTTCCAGCAATATTTACGCTTTCTCCATCACGAGCAATAATAATATCATCCCAATAAGCGAATTTACTACGAATTAATTCATAGGATTGCATGTCGCGTTTTAAGAATTCACCCAAAGTTTCATCTGAGAAAACCACACCAAATCCAAAACTGTCGTCTGGCTTGTTACGCTCGTATACATCGATTTGACAATGCGGCATTGCTTTTTTGGTTAATATCGAAAAATATAGTCCGCCAGGACCACCACCAATTACTGCTATTTTCATATTTTTTTGGTACGCGGATAAAACAGATTTACTAAAGTAAAAACGCTGATAACCGCAGTTTTATATTGTTTATATATATTTGAACATAGATTTAAAAAATTATAATAATTTCTCTAATTTCTTAAATCTGTGTTCCTATTAAATTATCTTTTAATGGAAAAAATCTCACCCATTTTACTATAATTGGAACCTGCTAAACGAGCAACTGGTTTGTAAGACTCTAAGTTGATTCTATGATTTTCTAATAGTATAGAATCGTCGATATGCATGGTAATTATTTTTCCAATGATAATACAAGCGCCACCATTTTGATGATTTTCGATAAAATAATGATGTACCATTTCACATTCAAAATGTACTAAACTTTCTTTTACACGCTTTGGTTTGATGTAAATGGAATCAATTGGTGTTACGTTCGCTAATTCAAATTCATCCACATGTGAAGCCACACTTTGAGAAGTGATATTCATTTGTTCCACTACATCTTCTGTAACTAAATTGACAACAAACTGTTTGTTTAGGATAATATTATTTAACGTGTCTTTGTTTTTATTTCCTGTTCGAACAGTAGAAAACATAACATGCGGCGGATCTTCGCTCACTACATTAAAAAAAGAAAACGGAGCTAAATTATTATTTCCAAAACTATCAACAGTTGAAACCCAAGCGATGGGGCGTGGAATAACAGTTCCTGTTAATAATTTGTATAAAGTTGCTGAATCTGTATTTTGAATATCGAATTGCATGTTGAAATTTATTAGTATCCTCAAAAATAAGCCAAAAAAATAATAAATATATTTTTTTGGCTTTTAAATTTTGTGATATTTAATCAACCTAGCATTAATCCTTAAATAAAGCATTAATAATAATTTGTTGTAATTCACCTTAAAAAAGGAACGAATTTTTAACATTTTATCAATAAATAAAACTTTAATGTAAATAATTAACAAGTATGAATTATAAAATATGTAAGTTATTAAAAATTTAACATTTTATATGTTAAATCCGCAAAGGATTAGATTAAATAAGGACTACCTTTAAACGTAGAGAAACCGTTTTTTACAAAAAATTATTTATTAACTAATCACATTTAATTATGAAATTAAAAACACTAAAAAAAATTATCGCAAGATGTTTGTTTGCTTTTTTTATAGCAACAGGTAGTATGCTCGGACAAGTGGGAATTGGAACGGTAACTCCAGATCCAAGTTCCGCTTTTGATGTCAGCTCAACTACAAAAGGTATGTTGACCCCGAGAATGACAACTGCACAAAGGACAAGTATTTCTAACCCTGCAGATGGGCTACTTGTTTATGATACAGATGTAAAATCTTTATATCATTACAATTCGGTAACGAGTTTATGGATTAAAATCAGCTCGCAAACAGACGGAAGATTAAAATACAAATTAATCAAATCAACTGATGTATTGGCAACTGTTTTAGCGACAGAATTAACAGCTGGTGGTGGAAGTAAATATTTACTAGACACTACAACCATGTATGAAATTAATGGTACAATTTCTTTAAACTTTCCAATTGAACTTAATAGCGCCTATTTAACAGGTGGTGATTCTGGCGAAGATAAATTAATAAAAGGAACGGGTGATTTATTTACTGGTTCGACAGGTGGTACATTAAGACTTTTAACCCTTGTTGCTAGTACAGGAAGTATATTTAACATTGATGGTGGAAGCACTGCCAATCTTATTTTCAGAGATTGCATTGTAGCTAGCTCATTAAACGTTGGTACAATTAAAAATTTTGCTTTAGTTTTTGTTAGTGTAATACAATATGCTGGAAATACAAATGGTATTATTTATGAAAATGTATCAAAGCTACTTTTAAGTAATACAGCTTGGTTTGGTAACAATGCAGGAACATACGAAAAACTAGTTGGAACATTTGCTTTAGTTGCAAAACAAGGTGGTTTTAGTGAGGTTACGGGTTCAAATATTGGTTTTGATGTTTTTAACAACCCTACTATTACTGGTGATGCCGTTTTAGAAGGTACTGTTTTTACTGGTACACTTACAACTGGAAAATACATAAATGCCTATACAGTTGGTACTTCATCAGGCTACAATTTCAACAATAAATGGAGTGTTAGATGCCCAGGAATCCCAACAGAAGTTGATGCTGTTGCAACTGGAGATATTAATTTTGACTACGCTGTAGGTTCCGGAGCAACTACAACTTTGAATCCTACGGGAACAAATTTTAAATTATCTGGAGTAACTACTTCAAATAATTTGTTTCGATTTTCAAGAGGTGCTACAGATAATAGATTGCAATATTTGGGTTCTAAAAAAAGATTTTTTAAAGTCAGCGGAGCGTCATCGTTCCAAGCTAGTGCTGCTGGTACGATTTATATCTTTTATATAGCTAAAAACGGAGTTGTAATTAACCAGTCAAAAGTGTATTTAAATTCAAACTCTGTTAATGATATTTTAGCTCCGCCTATTGAAGCTATTGTCGAACTTACAACAAATGATTACATTGAAGTTTTTGCACAACGCTTTTCTGGTACTGGGAACATTTTAACCGTATCCCTTAATTTAGTAATTAATTAATTACCCACAAAAGCATCTTTTTATTTGCTTTTAAAATCACGTCAATTTCTTTCATACTTTCGTTAGAAACAGCAGGACACCCCCATCCTTCTGGCGTGCCCTTCGGATATACTTCTTCCGAAGAAATTTTCTCCCAAGAATGCAAAACTATAGCTCTTTTAACAGCATTTGAATTCGTTTTATCTTTTCCGATTAATACATAATTGACTTTAATTCCCCATTGGCTTACGCCACGAGAACTAATTACATATTTCCCTATAGACGAACAATGTGAATCTGGTTCGTTTGAAATTGGTGCATTTTCTTTGCTTGAGGTCCAACTCCACATATGATCGCCACAACCGTGACTAACCATATATGATTTTGACAATTTATTACTTTTTAAATCATAGACAAAAAAACGTTTTAAACCAGAATGTACATCTAAATCTATAAGTATAAATTTACTTTGATTCAAACTGTTTTTCTTGCAATAAGTCTTAGCTTCTTTAATATAAGAAGTATAATTTTTTAGCTTGATTTCTGACTTTGGTATTTCTTTTTGACAAGAAATAATCAGGACGAATAGTAGTACTATTTTACTATAATGCATAGGGGTTTTTATGGAATAACTAAAAAAATAAAAACTTATTGTGTAGCTGTAATAAAAAAAAGGTGATAGAAAAATCTACCACCTTTTAAATTTAAAAAAGCAACTATTTTACTGTTTAATAACCTTTGAAACAGCTGTTCCTTCTTGAGATGTTATTTTGAACAAATATATTCCAACTGGGAAGCTTTGTATATTTATTTGATTAGAAGTAGTATTTAAATTTTGGTTTAACAAAACTCTTCCATTAATATCATAAACTTCTAATTTTGTATTTGAGAACTGAGATAATTCAATAGTAACAATATCTTTTGTTGGATTTGGATATAATTTAAAATCTAAATTCACATCAAAACTACTAGTATTTAATACTGC
>JAULXA010000339.1:0-5442 GCA_032118875.1 Flavobacterium sp. | reverse complement strand
AAGACCGAGACTACTCCGTCGGCATCTAAAATATAACATCGGGATGCTCTGAACCAGCTAAGCAAATCTTTAAAATTAGACACAAAAAAACTCCTTAATTTCTTAAGGAGTTAAATATCGGTGGGCAATGAGGGGTTCGAACCCCCGACCCCCTCGGTGTAAACGAGGTGCTCTGAACCAGCTGAGCTAATTGCCCCAATAAAATGCGCTACTTCCGTATTGCGAGTGCAAATATACACTCAATTTTTATATATACAAGTAAAAATAAAAAATAATTAATTAAATTTTATATCTTCTAAAATCACTCTGTTAGTTTCGTTAATGATTGTCATGGTAACTTTTTTATTCTCAGATAATTGAGATTCGATAATGTATTTCTTTCCATTTTTATATGGAACATTACTTTTATCAAAATCTACATCACCATTAGAAATAGCGACATCAATTTCCTTCATATTTGTCATTTTCTTAGCAAAAATGCTGTCTACTACTGGTGAAGTTTTGAAAGGTTTACTTCTAATATCCTTAATTACTCTACAATTTGGGAAATAACAAAAGGTAACACCTCTAGATTCTGCTTTTGCTGATAAAAATTCACCCACAAAATAAAATCCAATTAATAATCCAAATAAATAAAATGCTAATCTGTAACGTAATGACATGTTGTAATAAATTAATTTAGGCAAAGATAGAAAAAGTTAGAAGTCGGAAGTGAGAAGTGAGAAGTTTTTTATGATTTTTAATATCAATAAGAAGATTCAAATTATAATTTCAATTTTTATGAAAATAATATCCTAACATAATTCTTTTAAAATGTTATTTTTATTACTTTTGAACAAAATTTTACAACAACAATTATGATTTTTGAAAGACAGAATTTAACTAACGAAGAATTAATTTATTTATATAAAAAATTAGTAAAACCAAGACTAATTGAAGAGAAAATGTTGATCCTTTTACGTCAAGGTAAAGTATCAAAATGGTTTTCAGGTATTGGTCAAGAAGCTATTTCTGTTGGAATTACTTGTGCTTTGGATAAAGACGAATACATTTTACCAATGCACAGAAATTTAGGAGTTTTTACATCTCGTGAAATTCCTTTACATCGTTTGTTTTCACAATGGCAAGGTAAAGCTACTGGTTTTACAAAAGGTCGCGATAGAAGTTTTCACTTCGGGACTCAAGAATATAAAATTATTGGAATGATTTCGCACTTAGGCCCACAATTAGGTGTCGCAGACGGAATCGCTTTAGCCAATAAATTAAAACAAAACGGAAAAGTAACAGCTGTTTTTACTGGTGAAGGCGCAACTTCTGAAGGTGATTTTCACGAAGCTTTAAATATTGCTTCAGTTTGGGATTTACCGGTTTTATTCGTAATTGAAAACAATGGTTACGGATTATCAACTCCAACTAACGAACAATATCGTTGTGAAAACTTAGCCGACAAAGGTGTAGGTTACGGAATGGAAAGCCACATTATTGATGGAAATAATATTTTAGATGTTTACACGAAAATTACCGCTTTAAAAGCGTCAATGATTGAAAATCCTCGTCCTGTATTGTTAGAATTTAAAACATTCAGAATGCGTGGACACGAAGAGGCGAGTGGTACAAAATATGTTCCTCAAGAATTAATGGACATGTGGGCGGAAAAAGATCCAATTGAAAATTTCAGAGTGTATTTAAAAGAAACAAGTGTTTTATCTGAAGAAGTTGATGATCAAATTCGTGCAGAAATTAAAGCTGAAATCGACGAACATTGGGCAATTACTCAAACTGCTCCAGAAGTTGTTGCCGATTTAGCTGAAGAATTAAACGACGTTTACATGCCCTATACGCATGAAGAATTTAACCATTCTGATGCAAATGAAAATATTAGAGTTGTGGATGCGATTTCTCAAGCTTTAAAACAATCTATGGAACGTCATGATAACTTAGTTATTATGGGTCAAGATATCGCAGAATATGGTGGTGCTTTTAAAATCACAGAAGGTTTCGTAGATGCTTTTGGTAAAGAAAGAGTCAGAAATACGCCAATTTGTGAAAGTGCTGTGGTTTCAACAGGAATGGGATTATCTATAAACGGACATAAAGCCATTGTGGAAATGCAATTTGCCGATTTCGTTTCTACAGGATTCAATCCAATTGTAAACTTATTAGCCAAACAACATTACCGTTGGAATGAAAAAGCAGATGTTGTAGTTCGTATGCCTTGTGGTGGAGGAACACAAGCTGGACCTTTTCACTCTCAAACTAATGAGGCTTGGTTTACAAAAACGCCAGGTTTAAAAGTAGTATATCCAGCATTTCCATACGATGTGAAAGGTTTATTGAATACTGCCATTAATGATCCAAATCCAGTTATGTTTTTCGAACATAAACAATTATATAGAAGTGTGTATCAAGATGTACCAACAGATTATTACACCATTCCTTTCGGAAAAGCATCTTTAATTAAAGAAGGAAAAGATGTAACAATTATTTCTTTCGGAGCTGGGGTGCATTGGGCTTTAGATACGTTAGCTAAAAATCCTGAAATTTCTGCTGATTTATTAGATTTAAGAACTTTACAACCTTTAGATACGGAATCAATTTTTGCATCGGTACAAAAAACAGGAAAATGTATTATTTTACAAGAAGACACTTTGTTTGGTGGAATTTCTAGTGATATTTCAGCAATGATTATGGAAAACTGCTTCCAATATTTAGATGCTCCTGTAAAAAGAGTGGGAAGTTTAGAATCTCCAATTCCGTTTGTAAAAGCGATTGAAGATCAATATTTGCCAAAAGCTCGTTTTGAAACAGATTTAAAAGAATTATTACAGTATTAGTAAAATTCTAATCCTATAAATTATTAAAAGCGCACTTGTTGCGCTTTTTTTGTGCTTTGTATAAATATTTATCTGATTTTTTAAGACTAATGAAAAAAAATCACAAAAAATTTAGGAATTCTATTTTTATTATCTTGCTAAATTAGTATATTTATGCAAAATTTATATATATGGAGATTTTAGCCTGCCCAAAATGTCAAAATAATCAGATAGTTAAGAGTGGAATTGTCAAAAACAGACAAAGATATTTATGTAAATCATGTAATTATTTCTTTAGCGTTAATAAATTAGGTAAAAAAATTGACGATTATTACGTAACAAAAGCACTTCAATTATATTTAGAAGGTTTAAGTTTCAGAGAGATAGAACGTATTATTGGGGTTTCACATGTTTCAATTAGTAATTGGGTAAAGGAATTTAAAATCAAAAAACCTGAAAACTCAAATTATCATCCCACTTATAAAATTTTTAACCATCTTGAATTAGTAGAATTTCTTAAAAACAAAGATGTTTTGTCTGGCGCTGGAATGATTATTACAGAGCTAGGTGACAAGTTTATGCTAATAAAATGGGAACGATTCAAAGATTAACTATACTTGTTAACATATATATATATCAAAATTTTTTTCATATGATATTTTTTAGAATTTGGCACCACTAAACAAATACTAACCATTATTAAATTATGAAAAGAATACTAACCTTTTGTTGTTTTGCGGCTACTTATTGTGGGTTGGCACAAACAACCCCAGCACCCGCAGCTGCGACAGTAACTACTACTGCTAGTCCAGAAAAAGAATGGGATGTAAGCTGGTACGGCTTTATCAGAACTGATTATATTTGGGATACCAGAAAATCAGCACAAGTAAGAGAATACAATTTAAATTTATATCCTCTAGACGAAGTTTTAGATGTTAATGGAGCGGATTTAAACGACACAGGAGCTTCCAATTTTCTTTCTGTAGTTTCTCGCTTAGGAGTGAAAGTTAAAGGACCAAATGTTTGGGGAGCAAAAATCTCAGGAACTTTAGAAGGCGATTTCTTCGGAAACACAGAATCTACAATTGGATTATTGCGCTTGCGTCATGCTCATGTTAATATGGATTGGTCAAAAACGTCTTTATTAATGGGTCAAACTTGGTATCCAACTTTTATTCCAGAAGTATTTCCAGGTGTTGCCAATTTTAGCACAGGAATCTTATTTAACCCTTTTGGATGGGCTTCTCAAATTAGATTAAAACAAAACTTCACAAAAGAATTCTCAGGAGCTATAACAGCTTATAAAGAAAGAGAATTTACAACTCAAACTGCTACAGGTGGAACTCAAAATTCAGCATCAATTAATTCATCAGTTCCTACAATTCACGGACAATTACAATTTAAAAACAAAAATTGGATTGCTGGTTTAGGAGCTGAATTTAAATCTTTACAACCTTTAACAGAATCTGGTGGAAAAGTTTCCAACGAAAAAGCAAACAGTACTTCTTTTGTGGGTTATGCAAAATATTCAAACGATAAATTTTCTGTAAAAGCATATGGAATTACAGGTACTGACATGGCAAATTTAGTAATGTTAGGAGGATTTGTAGGTTATACACAAGCTGGTCAAGTTGAAACTTACGAATCTTCAAAAACTACTGCTTATTGGATTGATATTGCTAGTAACAACAAAAAAGTTGCTCCTGGATTATTCTTTGGTATGACGACTAACGACGGAACTTCAAGAAATTTAGCTGCAGGGGAAACTGTAAAATATTACATGAGAGGTGTAGCTGGAACTAGAGTTGTAGAACAAGTTATGAGAGTTTCAGGAAGAGTTGATTTCAAACAAAATAAATTTAGAGTCACTCCAGAAATTGAATATACAGGCGCAACTTGGGGCGATTTAAACACTAATGGTAATGGAACTGCAGATTTAAATAAAAAAGACGTTTCTAATATGAGATTTATGATTTCATGTGCCTATTCTTTCTAATAAAAAAACCAACTTAATAAATTATAAATATGAGCGATAAAAAAACAACAGGAATTTGGAAAGTTATTTCCGCTTCCTCAATGGGAACAATGATTGAATGGTACGATTTCTATATTTTTGGAAGTTTAGCTGTAGTAATTTCAACTAAATTTTTCCCTTCAGATAATCCAACTGCAGCCTTCTTATCAACATTAGCAACATTTGCTGCAGGCTTCGTAGTTCGTCCTTTTGGAGCATTATTCTTCGGACGTTTAGGAGATATTATTGGACGTAAATACACATTCATGGTTACCTTACTTTTAATGGGTGGAGCCACATTCCTAATTGGTTGTATTCCAAGTTATGAAACAATTGGTTTTATGGCGCCTTTATTAGTTCTAGTGCTTCGTTTATTACAAGGTTTAGCACTTGGAGGTGAATATGGTGGAGCTGCAACTTATGTAGCAGAACACGCTCCAGCTGGACAAAAAGGGTATTGGACTTCTTGGATTCAAACCACGGCTACTGTTGGTTTATTCATTTCGTTAATGGTGATTTTAATTACAAAAAGCACTTTGTCAAAAGAAGCTTTTGACGAATGGGGTTGGAGAGTACCATTTTGGGTTTCTATCTTAATGGTTTTAGTTTCTTACA
>JAULXA010000338.1:0-4485 GCA_032118875.1 Flavobacterium sp. | reverse complement strand
AATTTATCTAAATTGGTCTCTTTTTCGCCTTTATATTGTTTGATTTTTAAATTTAGGCCCTCTGCTAGCAAATCACCAAAGTATGGATGACCGTTTTCAAATAGTTTTTTATAACTTAAAATGGAAGTATTGATTCTGGTAAAATGAAATAAAGTATCATTATGATGATCTCTAGCTATAACGCCTTTTAATTTCACACCACCAAACGGATTAATTGCTACTTTTTCAACTCTAATATCTACACCATAATCCTTTTTCAATTCATCGGTAGCATATTCTCCAAGTTTAGTCTGTACAACAGGTAAGGCCAATAGTATGGCTACTATAAGCAACAAAAGTAATATCCCAATTATGGAACGAACAAATATTTTTTTTACCGAATTGATATATTATTTATTTAATTTTGAAAAACAAATCTATTTTTATTTGCTTATAGCAACAAAAATAAGCAATTTTGTAAGACATTTACAATTGTTTTATACCAAATTTCATGCCTAGTATCACAAATTCGGAAAATATTTACACTTTAGCTATAGAAAGCTCTTGTGACGACACATCTGCAGCAGTTTTATGCAATGATAAAGTGTTGTCAAATATTGTTGCTGGACAAAAAGTTCATGAAGAATATGGTGGCGTTGTTCCAGAATTAGCTTCTCGTGCACACCAACAAAATATAGTACCTGTAGTCGAAATGGCTATAAAAAAAGCTGGAATTACGAAAGAAAATTTAAATTGCATTGCTTTTACTCAAGGCCCAGGACTGATGGGTTCACTTTTAGTTGGAGGAAGTTTTGCTAAGTCATTAAGTTTAGGATTAAACATTCCACTTATTGCCATCAATCACATGAAAGCGCATGTTTTGGCTCATTTTATTGACGAAGAAGGATTTGACAAACCAACATTTCCATTTATAGCTTTAACTATTTCTGGAGGACATACGCAAATAATTAAAGTTTCCAGTTTTTTCGATTTAGAAATTATTGGAGAAACGACTGATGATGCTGTTGGAGAAGCCTTTGACAAAAGCGCTAAAATATTAGGACTTCCCTATCCTGGCGGACCTTTGATTGATAAATACGCTAAACTTGGTAACCCGAAAGCCTTTCCATTTACGAAACCAAAAGTGGATGGGTTGAATTTTAGTTTTAGTGGTTTAAAAACTAACATTTTATACTTTATTCAGAAAAAAGTAGCTGAAAATGAAAATTTCATAGCCGAAAATTTAAATGATATTTGTGCTTCTATTCAATACACTATTATTGAAATTTTAATGGATAAATTAAAATTGGCTGTAGCCGAAACGGGTATAAAACAAATTACAATTGGTGGTGGAGTTTCTGCAAATTCAGGAATTAGAAATACACTAAAAGAGGCAGAAACTAAATACGGGTGGAAGACTTATATTCCAAAATTTGAATACACAACAGACAACGCTGCAATGATTGGAATTGTAGGTTATTATAACTTTTTAGAAGAAAATTTCAGTACATCTGATGTCGTTTCTAAAGCAAGAATTGAATTTTAAAAACTATGCAATTATTCTATAATTCCGAAATAAAATCAGGTGATACAACGTTTACTTTTGACAAAGAAGAAAGCAAACATATTATTAAAGTTTTACGTAAACAAGAAGGTCATAAGATTCATATTACGAATGGATTAGGCTATTTATTTATTTCTGAAATAATTTTAGGATTAGAAAAAAAATGCGAAGTAAAAATCATTGAAGAACAGTTTTTTAAACCTTCTTCATTTTACACTCATATTGCCGTTGCTCCAACTAAAATGCACGACAGAATGGAATGGTTTTTAGAGAAAGCTACAGAAATTGGAATTCACGAAATTACTCCAATTATTTGCGAACATTCTGAACGAAAAATTTATAAAATTGATAGAGCTGAAAAAATTATTCAATCAGCAATGAAGCAATCTAATCAATATTATTTACCAAAAATAAACGAAGCAATAACACTAACAGAATTCATCAAAAAAAATCATGTTGGACAAAAATTTATTGCACATTGTGAAGAAACTGACAAGAAACCATTCTCAAAAGAAATTGAAAAAGAGCAATCTGTGACAATTTTAATTGGTCCAGAAGGCGATTTTTCCACAAAAGAAATTAAATTAGCCTTAGAAAATAATTTTATCCCTGTAACTTTGGGAAGTACTCGATTAAGAACTGAAACCGCTGCATCAGTAGCTTGCCATACAATTGTATTGAAAAATGAATAAACTTTTAGTTTTTGGAATTTTATTAGTCTGGAATTTGGGATTTTCCCAAGACATAGCTGTTTTGAAATATTCTGGTGGTGGTGATTGGTATGCTAATCCAACTTCTTTACCTAATTTAGTTAAGTTTTGCAATCAAAACATCAATACGAAATTGAATACAAAAGTCAATTCTGTAGATGTAGGTAGTGCAGAATTGTTCCTATATCCTTTTGTTCATATGACTGGTCACGGAAATGTTGTTTTTAGCAATAATGATGTTCAAAACCTAAGAAATTATCTAAATGCTGGTGGGTTTTTACATATTGACGACAATTACGGAATGGATGAATATATCAGAAAAGAAATTAAAAAATTATATCCTGATAATGCACTAATTGAAATTCCGAAAACACATCAAATTTTTCAAGCGCCATATTCTTTCCCAAATGGATTACCAAAAATCCATGAACACGACAACAAGCAACCTATGGCTTATGGTATTTTCATTGAAAACCGATTAGCGCTTCTGTATACTTACGAATGTGATTTAGGAGATGGATGGGAAAGTCCAGAAGTTCACAACGACCCATTGAATGTCAGAGAAAAAGCCCTAAAAATGGGAGCAAATATTCTAAATTTCGTATTTTCAAACTAATTGCATTTTTTGTAATTTTCTTTTCAACAATTTCATCTAAAAAATAAATATTTTTTTATATTTGTATAAGTAAGAATTCAACTCAATATCTGAGTTGGAAAACAAATAATTTTTTATAATGCAAAAAATTCCAAGTGTAGACTTACGTGATTTCCTGTCGGATGACCCGACACGTAAACAAAAATTTGTAAATGAAATCGGAAAAGCATACGAAGACATAGGTTTCGTAGCATTAAAAGGTCATTTTTTAGATGACAAATTAGTTGAAAACTTATATGCTGAAGTGCGAAATTTCTTCAGTTTACCAGTTGAAACTAAAGAAAAATATGAAATTCCAGGAATTGGAGGTCAAAGAGGTTATGTTTCTTTTGGTAAAGAACACGCTAAAGGACGTTCAGCTGGAGATTTAAAAGAGTTTTGGCATTTCGGACAATACGTTTCTGAAGGTTCAAAATATGCAGGAGAATACCCAGATAATGTAACGGTTTCTGAATTACCAAACTTCAATAGTACAGGTAAAGAAGCGTACAAAATGATTGAAAAAACAGGTGTTTATGTGTTAAGAGCCTTAGCACTTCACCTTAGCTTAGATGAATTTTATTTTGATAAGTATATTACTGACGGAAATAGTATTTTAAGACCTATTCATTATCCACCTATCACTGATGAACCTAAAGATGGTGCCGTTCGTGCAGCAGCTCATGGAGATATCAACTTGATTACTTTATTAATGGGTGCTCAAGGTAAAGGTTTACAAGTACAAAACCATGAAGGACAATGGATTGATGCGATTGCAGAACCAGATGAAATGGTAATTAATGTAGGAGACATGTTAGCACGTCATACCAACAATAAACTAAAATCAACGATTCATCAAGTGGTAAATCCACCAAGAGAATTATGGGGAACGTCACGTTTTTCAATTCCGTTTTTTATGCATCCTGTAAGCGACATGAATTTAGATTGTTTACCAGAATGTATTGATGAAAATAATCCAAAATCTTTTGAAGACATTACCGCTGGTGATTTTTTACACGAAAGATTAGTAGAATTAGGATTGATTAAGAAATAAGAATTAAATTTCTAAATATTAAATTCCAAACTCTGATTTTATTATTGGAGTTTGGTTTTTGTTTTTCAAAAATAGATTGAGCGAAATTTTTCTCAAATTTCTCTAATCTGTGTTTAAAAATTAAAAAATGGATTTACAAGACCAATTAAAAAACCTTTTCCCAGACCACGTTCCTTCTAATGAACCAGAAGAAATAGAAGATGTAGCACATGAATTATATGTTCAAAAAGAACCTATGATTTGTAAGTACGAAAAACGAAAAGGAAAAGCTACAACTATAATTGAAGGGTATGAAGGAACCGATGAAGATTTTAAAATTCTTGCCAAAGAAATCAAAACGAAATTGAGTGTTGGCGGTAGTTTTAAAGACGGAGCCATTATTCTTCAAGGAGATTATAGAGATAAAATAATGAAAATGCTTCAAGACAAAGGTTTCAAAACCAAACGTGTTGGAGGATAAAAGAGTATTCAGTGGACAGTTTTTAGTGTTCAGTAAAATAAATAATAAAAAACATAGCGAACTTAGCGTAAATCTTTGCGCTCT
>JAULXA010000337.1:0-4244 GCA_032118875.1 Flavobacterium sp. | reverse complement strand
TATAAATCGGAAATTTTCATTGATTAAAACAAATCTTTCATCGTCGATTGTATTCGCTAATGCATCTTTATCTTGATCAAAACCAAACAATTTCCCGTTTGGTCCTAAATGTTTCATGATTTCTCGCGAATGTCCTCCGCCGCCGAAAGTCACATCTACATATATTCCATCAGGTTTAATATTTAAACCTTCCACCGTTTCTTTTAAAAGTACAGGATTATGATATTCCATCTTCGTCTTCATTTTGATTACCCATTACTTCTTCCGCCAAATCTGCGAAATCTACCATTGCATTATCTAAAGCTGATTCGTATAAATTTTTATCCCAAATTTCAATAATTGAAACCGCAGAGGACAATACAATATCTTTATCTATTTTAGAAAATAAAACCAAATCTTTTGGTATTAACAATCTACCTGTTGCATCAATTTCAACCATTTTCACTCCAGCTGTAAAGGCTCTAATGAAATCGTTGTTCTTTTTTACAAATCGGTTTAGCTTGTTAATTTTTTGCATGACTTTATTCCATTCACCCATCGGATATAATTCCAAGCAAGGTTGAAATACAGAACGCTTCAACACAAAACCTTCCTCAAGATTACCCAATTGCTTCTTGAGAGGCGCAGGCACCATTAGCCTTCCTTTTGCATCTACTTTACACTCGTATGTTCCTGAAAATGTATTCAACTTTTTTGAATGAATTATTAATGAGACAAATTTAAAAAATATTTTACCACTTTTTACCACAAACTACCACTTTGTTAATAAGTTTTTACTCAAAAAAGACCTAAATCCCACTTAGCATCAGAAAACACACTTATTAACGAAGATTTGAAGTTTTTAACTAAATTTGATTGGTGTGGGAAAACCTTGTCAATTACAACAGTTTTACAGCAAACAAATTGAACATTAGGCATTTAACCAATAAACAATTTAATAATGGGCGATATGGAACAAATGTGAAAAATTTGTGTATTTTTGTAAATATTGATTATTTGAACACGATACAGCATTTATGATAAAGAAAGAGAAAAAATACACCTATTTTGAAGCAGGAGAAGGTACTCCGATAGTTGTTTTACATGGATTAATGGGTGGTTTAAGTAATTTTGATGGTGTGGCTAACTTTTTTCCTACCAAAGGATATAAAGTTATTATTCCGGAATTGCCTATTTACACGCAAAGTTTATTAAAAACAAATGTGAAAGCATTTGCTAGATATGTAAAAGATTTCATCACTTTTAAAGGGTATGAACGCGTTATTTTAGTTGGAAATTCTTTAGGTGGACATATTGGTTTGTATTTTACGAAACAATATCCAGAATTGGTTAGAGGTTTAGTAATTACCGGAAGTTCAGGTTTATATGAAAGCGCGATGGGTGAAAGCTATCCAAAACGTGGTGATTATGAATACATTAGAAAGAAAGCTGAAGATGTATTTTACGATCCGAAAATTGCAACAAAAGAAATCATTGACGAAGTATTTGCTACAGTAAACGACAGAATTAAATTGTTGAAAACATTGACGATTGCTAAAAGTGCAATCCGTCATAATATGGCAAAAGATTTACCAAAAATGCACGCACCGACCTGTATTATTTGGGGAAAACAAGATAAAGTAACACCGCCAGAAGTGGCTGATGAATTTAAAAAATTGCTACCCAATTCAAGCTTATACTGGATTGACGAATGTGGACATGCAGCTATGATGGAAAAACCAGACGAATTTAACGAATTGTTGTATGGTTGGTTAACCGAAAAGAAATTATAATATAATTAAAGTCATTCTTTTGGAGTGACTTTAAATTTTTTGAATACTATGAAAATCAATACCGCAGAATTTGTAATTAGTAATTCCGAAGTGGAAAAATGTCCGAAAGACAGAATTCCGGAATATGCTTTTATTGGAAGATCAAATGTTGGTAAATCGTCGTTAATTAACATGATTACCAACCATAAAAACTTAGCTAAAACTTCTGGAAGGCCAGGAAAAACACAGTTAATTAACCATTTTTTAATTAACAAAAACTGGCATTTAGTAGATTTACCAGGTTATGGATATGCGAAAGTTTCGAAAACGACTAAAGCGAAATTTCAGCAATTTATTACCGACTATTTTGAAACCAGAGAACAATTAATTTGTGCGTTTGTTTTAGTGGATATTCGACACGAACCGCAAAAAATTGATACCGAATTTATTGAATATTTAGGTGAAAGCGAAATTCCGTTTTGTATTGTTTTTACGAAAGCCGACAAATTAGGAAAAACACATATTCACAAACATGTGGAAGCGTATAAGAAAAATTTATTAGCAAATGATTGGGCGGAAATGCCTCAATATTTTGTGACTTCAGCTGAAAGTACTTTGGGTAAAGAAGAAATTTTAACATATATTGATGAAGTGAATCAGAGTTTGTTTACGGGTTCTGATTTTTAATATAGGTACGCTGATTTAACTGATTTAATAAAAAGATATTTTATAAAAAAACTCCCAATGTTAATTGGGAGTTTTTTTATTTTAAAGTTAAGTCATTAAATTAATTTTTTATTTTATTTAATTCATCCAATTCAGGTAATTCTTTTATATATTTTTCTACATCAAAAACTACATCATACTTAATTACATATTCAGCCAAAGGTGTTAATCCAACTTCTAATCTGCGTTTATCAACATTTACAGGATCTTCTAAAGGTAAAATATAATATTCATTTGTATTTGGTTTTCTTCCCATCTGACTTCCATAAATCTGTCTTCTTCCTTCTCTTAATGCTATTCTATCCTCTAAATAAGCAAAAGAACTCGAATCTGCATTTCCTTTTTTTACAGCATCTTTCATCATAGGCAAATATTTTTGCTGGGTTTTTAAATCAGCATGCTGAATTACCAAAAACAAAGTTGTATTTGCTTGTTGTCCAATTTTATCTTTACCAACCCAACCTTTTTCCTTCAAGATTCTTTCTACTTTAGACAAATTCAAACTGTCTTTAAAAAGCATAATTTTACCTAAACTATCAACTTCCTTGCTTTTGTAACCGTACGTTTTTTGAGCCGCAACATATTTATTCCTTATGTCTTGGTCGTCTTTAAAGATTTCCAGTAATTCTTTTTGTAAAGGCTTATCGTAATCTGCTTCAATTATATCAATACTTTTTTGAAGATTAACAATTGTTTTTTTGAATTTTTTCTCTTTTCGAACATTATCTAAATCAGCATCAGAATTTATATGATCAATACTATTAAATCCATTATTAATTGCAATCTCTAACCATTTTAAAGATTTCTTTTTATCATTTGCTAATGATGAAGCACAAGCTGCATTATAATAATTCTTTTTTGAATCCGGATTCACTTGAAATGCTTTTGTAAAAAATTCTGTTGCCTTTACATACTGTTTTGCTTTATAACACGAATCTGCTTTTTTAATTAAAGCATCATAATTTTGCCCATATGAATTAAAGAAACTCACGAATAGCACTAAGAAAAAAATATTTTTCATATATAAATAAAGTATTAAAAAACTACCTCAACAACAAACTATGCTGCGTCATCACTTCCGGCTGAGCAATTCCCATTAAATCTAAAATAGTTGGCGCGATATCGCCTAAAACACCAGAATGAATGTGTATTTTATCGTTATCGACTAAAATTACTGGAACTGGATTTGTGGTGTGAGCCGTATTTGGGGAACCATCACAATTTATCATCGTTTCACAATTTCCGTGGTCAGCGATTACAATTGTAGTATACGTATTTGCTAAAGCGGTTTCGATAATTTCTTTCACACAAACATCAACTGCTTCACAAGCTTTTATGGCTGCTGGCATACTTCCTGTATGTCCTACCATATCGCCATTGGCAAAATTTAAACACACAAAATCCACTTCACCTTTTTGTAATTCTGGAACCAAAGCATCTTTTAATTCGAAGGCACTCATTTCAGGTTGTAAATCGTATGTGGCTACTTTTGGAGAATTTTTTAAGATGCGAGTTTCGCCTTCAAAAGGCTCTTCTCTTCCACCAGAAAAGAAAAACGTCACGTGTGGATATTTTTCTGTTTCGGCAATTCGAATTTGTTTTTTTCCAGCTTTAGAAAGCACTTCTCCTAAGGTTTCTGTGATATTATCTTTATCGTAAACAACGTGAACATTATGATACGTATTGTCGTAATTAGTTAGTGTCACAAAATACAAAGGCAATTTATGCATGTTTTCCTCGTGGCAGTCTATTTGCGAAAGCACTTCG
>JAULXA010000336.1:0-5746 GCA_032118875.1 Flavobacterium sp. | reverse complement strand
AGCAAAAAGAGCTGGTTTATTACACGATATTGGAAAAGTTCCAGATACAGAAAGCGAATTGCCTCACGCGATTTTAGGTATGCAATGGGCTGAAAAGTATGGTGAAAAAGAAGAAGTTTGTAATGCAATTGGAGCACACCACGATGAAATTGAAATGAAATATTTAATTTCTCCAATTATTCAAGTGTGTGATGCTATTTCTGGAGCAAGACCAGGTGCGCGTCGTCAAGTATTAGATTCTTACATTCAACGTTTAAAAGACTTAGAAGAAGTAGCTTATAGTTTCCCTGGAGTTAAAAACGCTTATGCTATTCAGGCGGGTAGAGAATTACGTGTATTAGTAGAAAGTGAAAAAGTTTCAGACGATTTAGCTGCGACGTTATCATTCGAAATTTCACACAAAATTCAAACGGAAATGACGTATCCAGGTCAAGTTAAAGTAACAGTAATTAGAGAGACTAGAGCGGTTAATATCGCAAAGTAAACTCTAAAACAACATAATTTAAAAGTCCGTCCCGATTTATCGGGACGGACTTTTTTTATACCTACTAATAGTATAATAATTTGTAATAATAATATAACAAAGAGCATTAAAAACAGATTTAACTTTACAACTTCGAAAGTATATTAAAACAAGAGAGATTTAAAAAATCTATTATTTAACCTAAATTAATTATTATGAAAAAAGTCATTTTATTACTTACGAGTTTTATTTCGGTAACAGCTTTTTCTCAGGAAGAAGTAAAGAGTTCAAGCGATGCTAAATTTGGTATCAAAGGTGGATTAAATTACGCCACAGTAACCAAAGGAGATTTTGAAGAAGGTTTAGATCCAAGAACAAGCTTTTACATTGGATTTGTCAGTGAAATACCATTAGTTGCCAACTCACTATCACTTCAGCCAGAAATGATATATTCAAGACAAGGTTTTGAAAACAACTACGTGCTTTTAGGCACCAATTACAAAGAAGAATACCAAGTGGATTATATCAATATTCCCGTTTTATTAAAACTACACGCAGGAAACACACTTTCCTTTGAAGTTGGTCCACAATTTGGATTAAAAATTAATGAGAAAGTTGTAAGAAACAATTCGGAAGTGGAAGTGGATAACATTAATGCGTTTGATACGGCATTAGCAGGTGGTATTTCCTTAAATTTTGATAAAATATTCTTTTCAGCGAGATATACGTATAGTTTAAGTGAAATCATTGAAGATTCAAACAGTAAAAATTCTGTGTTTCAAATTGGAGCAGGATTTAGGTTTTAATCTAAATTAAATATATTAAAAAAGTCCGGCTTCATATGAAATCGGACTTTTTTATTTGTGTTATAATACTACTTATTTTTTCTTTGCGGTTTTTTTCGTTTTTCCGTTGATTACTTTAATTGCAACATACATAAACAATATAAAAGAAAGCAGTCTCAAAAACATAAAAGCACTTTCACTTTGCATAAATCCTAAAAATTTCAAATCGAAAGGCAAAGCCAAAAAAGCAGAAATTACTGCAATTAACAATAATTTTGAATTGGTCATATTTTTAAAAAAATTCATCATACTTTATAAAATTAATTAAAGAAAGAATCAACAAACTCTGATTTATTAAACACTTGTAAATCTTCAATTCCTTCACCTACTCCAATATATTTTACAGGAATTTGAAATTGATCTGAAATACCTATTACAACACCACCTTTTGCTGTTCCGTCTAATTTAGTTACTGCTAGACAAGAAACTTCTGTAGCGGCTGTAAATTGTTTGGCTTGTTCAAAAGCGTTTTGACCTGTAGAACCATCCAAAACCAACATAACGTCGTTTGGCGTATTTGGAACTACTTTTTGCATGACATTTTTGACTTTGGTTAACTCATTCATTAAACCTACTTTATTGTGTAAACGCCCAGCTGTGTCAATAATTACAACATCAGCATTTTGCGCTACAGCAGATTGCAAGGTATCAAAAGCCACAGACGCAGGATCAGAACCCATTTGTTGTCTCACCATTGGAACACCTACTCTATCTGCCCAAATTTGTAATTGGTCAATTGCGGCAGCTCTGAATGTATCGGCTGCACCTAAAACTACGTTGTAACCCGCTTTTTTAAACTGATACGCTAATTTTCCAATTGTAGTCGTTTTTCCTACACCATTTACACCAACTACCATAATTACATAAGGTTTGATATCTTTTGGAATAGTAAATTCAGAATCGTTTCCAGAATTCGTTTCAGATAAAAGCGCACCGATTTCTTCCCTTAAAATTAAATTAAGTTCGTCTGTACCTACATATTTATCTTGAGAAACTCTTTTTTCAATGCGTTGGATAATTTTCAATGTGGTATTTACACCAACATCTGAAGATATAAGTACTTCTTCTAAATTATCTAAAACTTCATCATCAACTTTAGATTTCCCAGCAACTGCTTTAGTTAATTTGGAAAAGAACGACGTTTTTGTTTTCTCTAATCCTTTATCTAAAATTTGCTTTTCCTGTTCAGTTATAACAGGTTCACTTTTATTAGAAGAAAATATTTTTTTAAAAAAACTCATTGTATTAAGTAAGTAATGATATGATTTTCATTATTTATGGAACAAAAATAAAATAAAAAAAGCTACTTTCAAATGAAAATAGCTTTTTTAGTATCTATATTGTACAGATTATTTCTTTTTTAAGAACTCATCTACTTCTTCTGGACTCATTACTGATTCCACAAATGTATAAGCACCTGTTTTAGGAGACTTTACCATTTTGATTGCTTTAGTCAATCTTTTAGAAGCTGTTTGTAAAGTTGCTACGGTTTTCTTTGCCATGACTTAATGTTTTATTGAATTTAAAAATTTCAAATACACTATTTGAAAATTAAAAAATTCTAATTATTTAATTTCTTTGTGAACAGTTACTCTTTTCAAGATAGGGTTGAATTTTTTAATTTCCATTCTATCTGGTGTGTTTTTTTTGTTTTTAGTCGTAATGTAACGAGAAGTTCCTGGTTGACCAGATTCTTTGTGCTCAGTACACTCTAAAATTACTTGGATTCTATTACCTTTCTTTGCCATTTTAATATATTTTATAAATGATTAAACAGATTTTACAAATCCTTCTGCTTTAGCTTTTTTCAAAACCGCGGCAATACCATTTTTGTTAATTGTTTTTAATACTGCTGTAGATATTTTTAGGCTCACCCATCTATCTTCTTCAGCAATGTAAAAACGTTTTTTTACTAAGTTCACAGAGAATTTTCTCTTAGTTTTATTCATCGCGTGAGAAACGTTGTTTCCAACCATTGCTCTTTTTCCTGTTAGTTCACAAACTCTTGACATTATTCTAAACTTTTATATCGTTATTCTAAATAAGGGTGCAAAGAAAAGGATTTTTCATTTACTATGCAACTATTTTTTATTAGTTTTTTGAAATTTCTTTGTATATCATTTCAAATGCTTTGTTAACCGCCCTATCTATAACCTTTTCGCGCGGTTGACCAAAATTAAATTCTTCAACAAAAACTTCATTTGGAGTCGCAATTGCGATAAAAACTGTACCGATTTCGGCTTCGCTGTTTCCTTTTGTCGGTCCGGCGTTTCCTGTTGTGGCAATTGCAAAATCTGTATTAAAAATAGTTTTACAATTTAAAGCCATTTCTTTGGCAACGGCAGCACTCACTACAGAAAACTGTTCTATTGTTTCAGAATTCACTTTCAATAAATCCATTTTAACCTGATTGGAATATGCTACAATTCCACCTTGAAAATAAGCAGAAGCTCCTGATACTGATGTAATTAATTGGGCAATTTTGCCTCCAGTACAACTTTCAGCTGCAGACAAAGTTACTTCTTTTTTTGCTAATGCTCTTCCAACAACGACTTCAATGGTTTCTTCTTCATCGTAACCCACAATAATATCACCAATTAATGGTTCTAATTTCTCAACTTCTTCTAGAATAGATTCAGTTAAAACGGCTTCATTTTCACCACGAGCGGTCAATCGTAATCTTACTTTTCCTGGACTTGGCAAATACGCTAACTTTATAAAACTCGGCAAATTCGTTTCCCAATCTTCAATTTGTTCCGCAATTAAACTCTCACCTCGACCATAAGTCATAAGCGTTTTATGAACAATATAAGGCCGTTCAAATTCCTCAACCAAATACGGAATTACCTCGTTATCAACTAAATACTTCATTTCGTACGGCACACCTGGCAAAGAAACAAACACCGTGTTTTCATGTTTCATTAACATTCCTGGCGCCGTTCCCATTTTATTGAAAAGGACTTTTGCTTTTGACGGTACTAATGCTTGTTCGATATTTAATTGTGTAATTGGTTTTTTATAAAAGCCTTCAATAATATCTTTTACATGTTGTAAAACGGAATCATTTTGCACTAAAACATCGTCAAAATACTCACAAAATGTTTTTTTGGTGATATCGTCTTTAGTTGGCCCTAAACCTCCTGTAACAATAACAACATCAAAGTTATTTTGAACTTCTTCAAGTGTTTTTAAAATATGATTTTTATCATCGGAAATAGAAAGCATCTCATACGTTGCAATTCCTATTTTATCTAATGCTTTTGAAATGTAAGATGAATTTGTGTCGACGATTTGACCAATTAATATTTCATCTCCAATTGTTATGACTGCTGCCTTCATTTTATAAATTTGTGTAAAAATAAGAAAACCACGCCCAAAGCGTGGTTAAATATTTATTAAATGTATGAAATTATAACTTAAAATCTTTTTTGATTTCTTCTACAGCTTCTCCAATTCTTGTTTTTAAAGATTTGAAAACGTCTTTAATTTCTTTTCGTTTCCCTTCTTGTTTAGTCCAATTCATAATTAGCATATTATCTTCATACGCGATATCCATACCTAACAAATCCAAGGTTGGTTTTATCTTATGTGCAGACGCATAAGCTTGTGTATAATCTTTTAATTCAATAGCGTTTTTCATCGATTGAATTTCCACTGGAACCTCTTCTAAGAATAACGACACAATTTGCAAAGCAAAATCGTTATCATTTTCAGAAATTTCATAAACTTTTGATAAATTATATTGTAATGCCATCTATTTTACTTGTATTTTAAACATTAGTTTATTTTCTATAAAACCTTCTAATATATCATTTTCTTTAACAGCTGCAACACCTTTTGGTGTACCAGTAAAAATAATATCGCCTTTTTTTAAAGTGAAAAATTGTGAAACATACGAAACAATTTCGTCGATGTTCCACAACATCATGGAAGTAGTGCCTTTTTGAACAATTTCTGAGTTTTTTCTTAATTCAAAGTTAATATTTTCTAATGAAGAAAAATTCTTTTTCGGTAAAAAGTCACCAATAATCGCTGAATGGTCAAAAGCCTTGGCTTTTTCCCACGGTAAGCCCTTTTCTTTTAAAATGGTTTGCAAATCACGAGCAGTGAAATCTATACCTAAACCAATTTCATCATAATATTTATGTGCGAATTTTGGACTAATATATTTCCCAACTTTACAAATTTTAACCAAAACCTCAACTTCGTGATGCACATCATTACTAAATTCCGGAATTACAAAAGGCGTTTTCTTTGGTAAAATTGCCGTATCAGGTTTCATGAAAATAACTGGTTCGTCAGGACGTTCGTTATTTAATTCTGAAATATGGTCGGCGTAATTTCTGCCAATGCAAATAATTTTCATACTTTTATTTCGTATTTAATCGTCTTAATTTCAATCCTGTTAATACTTTTTTAGTGTAGAGTGGAAAATCAG
>JAULXA010000335.1:0-5025 GCA_032118875.1 Flavobacterium sp. | reverse complement strand
ATCGGTACTATTATTTTGTCTGAAAAATTGAGAATTCATGGTGTTGTATCGCAAAGCATTATGAAACCAAACATTTTCATTTTCAGAAGTGTACAGGTAGAATCCTTGACCAGGTTTTATAGAGCCATCAGGAATTGCTCCTCCAGCTGCCGAAGCCACTCCACCCAAAGTGGTGTAAGAAGCAAAATTATTTACGGTATAAATTCCACCAACAGCTTGAGTAGTATGTGTCCAAAAATATAAATTTTCTACCGTTCTATTTGTAGCAATAAAATGACTTCCTTCAATTGATGCTGCATAAGGATTTCCAACTAAATTATATCCTAATTGAATGGTGTTAAAGTATTCGCCATTATTTGGAACGCCAGTAAATTGCCCATTGTAGGCACTTGCGGTGGAAGCCGACCAAGTATTAGGACTTCTAATTAAATAGCCTTTTCCGGTTGTAAAACTATTTGTTGTAGGATTAATTGCTGTGTAAGCGGTTGGAGTAGTCGTTGCACCTGGATTGTAGGTGTAAAATCTATTAGTTAAGGTTTGTGGAGAAAAACTCAATAAGTTTTGATTTGCCACAGGAGAAGACCAAGCAGTATAATCTAACCGTAATAAATTGGCACTATTTTTTAAAACTGTAATATTTCCTGAATTTGTACTATTGTTGATTTGAACTAGGTTAGCATTGTTTTGTACTGTAAAATTAGCAGTGGCAGCCACATTAATCCCTCTAACAATTGTGAAAATATGGTTAGTTTGAAGGATAACTTGCGCAGTTCCTGTAATGTCTAAACTACAAGCGTCTAAATTACCCGATGATGTATAATTGCCTGAAATTATTGCTTTTACGTTTTTATTTGGCACTCCGTTATTCCAAGCCGTTCCGTTCCAAGTTGTGGTAGTTGGACAAGTTAAAATATTCCAAGCATCAGGCGATTGTGGTCCGTTCCAAATCATTGTTGCTAAATAAGGATTGTCAATAAATGGATTTCTATTTCCTTGAATGCCTTGTAATACATCATTTCTTGTTTTTTCAAACTGACTAACCGGGTCTTCTTCATTCCATTCTAAAAAGATATTTGGCATGTCAATATTATATGTTGTAGGTCCGCTTCCAACATTTGTTGCTAAACATTGAGTAGGATATCGTAGATACATATACATCATCATTCTAGCTATATCACCTTTCCATTCATCGCCTGGATACCAATAAATACCTACATTTCCAGCATCACCTTCACCGTCTGCATACAATCTGTTACCTCTGTCGGCATTAAAAGTAACATCGGCTGCTCTTATGTGGTGTGCATCTTCACCGGCATCACTGCTAGCGCCACTACCACCATCAACTAGAGCTGGCGTTCCAAGTGATTTAGCATAACAATGTTCTCTGTTCCATAATAAAGCACACAAACTAGTTCCGCTACAAATGTCGTTTATGCCTCTGTTTCTGTCGTTTACAGTATTGCCATCAAAATCATTATATCCATAAACAAGAATAGCTTTTGTTGCATCATTCGGGTTTTTGTCAGCTGCTTGTAATGCATTCCATACTCCTGGAGTATAACTAATTTTTGTGGTATGAGTTGTAGTTATTAAATTTGCCAAAGCATTTTTTAAAGTGTTTCCGCTTTGAGTGAAATTAATTGAACTATAGTATGTAGGTATTTGTGAAAAACTATAACTCGAGAGTAACAATAAAAATAAGAGTTTTTTCATAATTTGAAGAAATTGGGGAATGCAATGTATGATTTTTTTTGATTTTTATACTCCTGTTTCAAAATATAATTTATATTTGTACATCTTTCAAACTAAAAACACAAATGAAAAAAATATTTTCAATAATTGCCTTAACATTATTACTAGTTTCTTGTGAGAACGATGTAAAAACAAATTCACCAGCTTTTCAAGGTGAAAAAGACAATGTGTTTTGGCGTGCTGCAGATTCAAAAGTTACAATTAATGCAGGCGGAACAGTATCAATTAATGCTTATACAGATAAAGAATTAGTTACAGTTACTGTGCCAAATACAGTTGGTCTTCATAATTTAGGAACTATTAACCAAAGTATTGGTGCCTCTTATTCATACAACAACGAAGGAACGGTTTCGTATTATGAAACTTCTTTAATTGAAGGACCTGTTTATAAATTGACGGGTATAGTTAGTGCTGGTTCTGGATATGCAACTTTAAATGGAAATAATCTAACAACTTCAGGAGGTTCAGGAAACGGATTAACATTAAAAATCACTTCTAATACGGCTGGTGCTGTTACTGGTGTAACAATTGCAAGTAGAGGAACAGGTTATAAAGCAGGTGATCTTGTTACGATTAGCGGAGGTAATTCAAATGCAACAGTTAGAATTTTAAATATAATGAAAAGTAATGGTGTTGTTGAAATTCAAAAAATTGAAGGTAATGCTTACACAGGTAAGTTTAGTTTTAATGCAGTAGACGAAAACGGAAATGTAGTTAATTTTAATAAAGGAACTTTTTATAAAGTACCTGCTTACTAAAATTAATCCACTTATTTATAATATCTAACCACTTCATTACGAAGTGGTTTTTTGTTTTTGTTAATAACTAAAATTGCCATAAAAAAAGATAAATTGTACTTTTGAAATCTTCCGTTTTTGGAACTTTTAATTTGCAATTTTTACTATGTATTTAATCTTTGATACCGAAACTACAGGTTTGCCTAAAAGTTGGTCTGCACCAATTACAGATACCAACAACTGGCCTCGTTGTGTGCAAATTGCTTGGCAGTTGCATGACGAGATGGGGAATCTTATCGAACATCAAGATTATTTAATTAGACCAGAAGGTTATAATATTCCTTTTGATGCAGAAAGAATCCACGGAATTTCTACAGAATTAGCTGCGCAAGAAGGTCACGATTTAAGCGAAATCCTTGAGAAATTTAATATCGCTTTATCACAATCAAAATATATTGTTGGACAAAATGTAGGTTTTGACGTGAATATTATGGGTTGTGAATTTCACCGTTTTGGAATTGCAACAGATTTAACGAAAATGCCAGTTTTAGATACGTGTACAGAAACTACAGCGTTGTTGTTAAAATTACCAGGAGGACGTGGTGGAAGATTTAAACTACCGACTTTAACAGAATTACACGAATATTTATTTAACGAAAAATTCTCAGAAGCACACAACGCAACAGCCGATGTGGAAGCCACAACACGTTGTTTTTTAGAATTAGTAAAACGTGGAAATTTCAATTCCAACGAATTACCCGTTTCTGAAGAATATTACACTGCTTTTAGAACTAACAATCCAGAGGTTAAACCAATTGGTTTAAAGCACGTTAATTTAAAACAAGCTTCGACAAGTTTACGCGAAAAATTACAACAACAACTTCCAAAAGATATTGAAATCTTACCAGAAGATTTGGAGGATATTTCAGATGTGGCTTTTGCGCATTTGCACAATCATTCTCAGTTTTCAGTTTTGCAATCGACCATTTCAATTCCAAAACTAATTGAAAATACGGCCAAACAAAAAATGCCTGCGGTTGCACTAACTGATATTGGTAACATGATGGGCGCTTTTCAATTCGTAAGTGGAATTTTAAATCATAATAAATCTGTAGAAGCTAAAAATGTAGCATTAGTGGAAGCTGGTGAACAACCAACAGAAACCATCATCAAACCCATTGTTGGTTGTGAGTTTTTTGTATGTAACAATCACAAAGACAAATCGAACAAAGACAATGGGTATCAAGTTGTTTTATTAGCAAAGAATAAAAAAGGCTATCATAATTTAGCGAAGTTATCTTCAAAAGCCTATACAGATGGTTTCTATTATGTGCCTCGTATCGATAAAGAATTAATCAAGCAATATAAAGAAGATATTATTGTTCTGACAGGAAGTTTATATGGTGAAGTCCCAAATAAAATTCTAAACATTGGAGAAAATCAAGCGGAAGAAGCTTTATTGTGGTGGAAAGAACAATTTGGTTCCGATTTGTATATCGAATTAATGAATCACAATCAAGAGGATGAAAAAGCAGTAAACACTACGCTGATTCAATTTTCTAGAAAACATAATGTAAAGCTAATTGCCACAAACAATACGTTTTACATCAATAAAGAAGATGCCAACGCACATGATATTTTATTATGTGTAAAAGATGGCGAAAAACAAGCAACACCAATTGGTCGTGGTCGTGGCTATCGTTTCGGATTACCGAATCAGGAATATTATTTCAAGTCGACAAACGATATGAAAAAATTGTTTCCGCAAACGCCGGAAGCGATAAGTAATGTGCAAGAAATTATAGATAAAATTGAAATTTATTCGCTTTCACGCGATGTATTACTTCCGAAATTTGATATTCCTGATGAATTTCAAGTTGCTGAAGATTTAACAGATAAAGGTGTTCGAGGTGAAAATGCCTATTTACGACATTTAACGTACGAAGGCGCCAAAAAACGCTATGGTGAAATCACAGATGAAATCAGAGAACGTATTGATTTTGAATTATTAACGATTAGTAATTCAGGTTATCCAGGTTATTTCTTAATTGTACAAGATTTCATTGCCGAAGCTCGAAAAATGCATGTTTCGGTTGGGCCAGGTCGTGGTTCTGCAGCAGGTTCGGTAGTAGCGTATTGCTTGTGGATTACGAATATCGATCCCTTATTATATAATTTACTTTTTGAGCGTTTCTTAAATCCAGATCGTGTGTCGATGCCCGATATTGATATCGATTTTGATGATGAAGGTCGTGGTCGAGTGATGGATTATGTAATAAAAAAATATGGTTCTAATCAAGTTGCTCAAATTATTACTTATGGTAAAATGGCAACCAAATCAGCCATTCGTGATACAGCTCGTGTATTGGATTTACCTCTTTTTGAAGCCGATAGAATTGCTAAATTAATTCCAGGAATGATGCCTTCTAAATGGAATTTGGCTCGATTTATTTCAGAAAAAGAAGAAGACGTCAAAAAAGCATTACGTTCCGATGAATTTGATAGAGTAAAAGAATTAATCGCGATTGCTAACGAC
>JAULXA010000334.1:2337-12727 GCA_032118875.1 Flavobacterium sp. | reverse complement strand
GCATTTCACCTGCTTCAATAATTCTTCTGTTGCTATATAATTCAGGATTACTGGCTAAAAGTCCAATTTTCAATCCTTTTTTACTGGGTTCGTTATAATAAAATTCTTTTAAACTTTCCGTTGAAGGTTGACCTAACTCGAACTTTTTTTCAGGGTCAACAATTAGTCTTCCCACCATGGCTTCTCTACCTAATAACATTCTGAAACCCATAGAATCTCTGTTAGTAAGCGTAACCTCAACTTGCCAATTATGAGTTCCTAATTCTACATCTGTTCGAATAACGTATCTTTTTTCTCTAGTTCCGTTAGAACTTTTCACAATTCTTTGATCTACTAATTGTGCTTCACAATGAATAATTGATTTCGAGTTATTTTGAATTGGATTGATATCGAATTTTAACCATTCTTCACCATTTCTATCAAAAATTTTAATATTGATAGCGTGTAAAGCTGACGTTTTCGCACCTGAATCGACACGTGCTTTTATGGCTGGAATTCCTAATTGCGGAAACGAGCACCATTCTTCGCTACCAATTAACGTTTTATCTTGCATTTGTAAATAATTTGGAATCTAATTTAATATTATTTTTTTAAAATGTGATGTTGTTTCTGTTATTTTTTCGGAAACACATTGTCTTCTTTTTTCACATCTGCCATCAAATCACTAGGATCAATAATCACCGTTTTAATGGCACCTTTTTCTTTAGCAATATCAATAGTATATGTTGGAATTGCCCAGTCCCAACCTGTTAATACATTTCCTGTTATCCCAGAATATGGGTTTTGTTTTTCCCAACGCATTAGCGTATTCGGAATGTAAAAATATTCTACTTTACCGTTGGCAAATTCTACAATTAAATCGATAGGCATTGGCATTCTACCTTTTCTTTCTAAAACAATTTTACCACTTTCCACAGATTTTATGGCATAATCAATGGTATTTGTGGTTTGTGTCCATTCGTTTAAATACCAATCTAAATTCGCACCAGAAACTTTCTCTGCGGTTCTTTTAATATCATTTGGAGTTGGATGCGTAAATTTATAATCTGAATAAAATTTCTTTATTGTTTTTTGAAGATTTTCAACACCAATTACATAACCCAATTGAGATAAGAAAATCTCACCTTTACTGTACGCATTAATTCCATATGTTTGATTTAAATCATATCTATCTGCATGAGTCGTTAGTGGTTGCTCTTTTCCTGAATTAGCTAAATAAACATAGTTGTTATAGGAATCTGTAAATGGATTTTCTGGTTCTTTTGGAGGCAAAATTTCGTTCATCGCTAAATCCGAAATAAAAGATGTAAATCCTTCATCCATCCAACAATGTTTCAATTCATTTGTAGCTAAAATATGTTGAAACCAACTGTGTGCAAATTCGTGAGCGGTAACACCAACTAAACTTCCATAACTTCTATTTCCAGTAATTAAAGTACACATAGCATATTCCATTCCACCATCTCCACCTTGAATTACAGAATATTGTTTGTATGGATATTGTCCAATATTTTTATTGAAATACGCCAACAATTCAGCCGTTTTAGGTTGCATTTTTTTCCAATTTTCTAAATTCTCTTTTTTGTTTTTATAGAAAAAGTGTAATTCTGTATTGTTTTCACCCATAATTTTATCGTGGATGTATTCTGCGTCTGCTCCCCAAGCAAAATCGTGCACATTTGGCGCTACAAAATGCCACGTTAACGTTTTAGTCTTCTTGGGATATTTTACAATTACACCAGTATCTTCATACCCTTTTCCTATTTCATTTTTATTTTGAAGATAACCTGTTGAACCAATTGTATATTCTTTATCAATGGTAATTTTTACATCAAAATTTCCCCAAACACCGTGAAACTCTCTAGCAATATAAGTATCTGCGTGCCAACCTTCGAAATCATATTCTGCCATTTTAGGAAACCATTGCGTCATAGAAAGTGCAACATTTTCTTCTGAATTTCTTCCTGAACGACGAATTTGTAACGGCACTTGTCCGTCAAAATCTAAGGTAAAATTAGAAGACGATTTAGGTAAAATAGCTTTTGGTAAAGTCACTTCTAAAACAGTTCCTACTACTCTAGTTTGAGCAGCAACTCCGTTTTGTTTAAAATTTGCAATCTTTAAATACCCAATTTCATTTGGTTTTAACGTACTAATTCTGCTTTCTTTAACTTCTTTATTTTCTTTTGTGAATTTACGAACCATACGTTTGTCTGGATCGGTGATAGTTTGCAAACGTAAATCCATAGCACTTCCTGGTTGAAAAGCGTTTGGATATAAATGATAATACACCTTTCTTAAGGTATCAGGTGAATTATTAGTATACACTAATTCCTGATTTCCTTTATATTGGTATTTTTTGACATCCATATTTACGTTCATTTTATAATCAACGTGTTGTTGCCAATAGCCTGAATTTGGATTGTTTTGTGCAAACGAAAATCCTACAACAAGGACAAACATAGTAGTAAATAAATTCTTCATATGATATAATTTGGTATAAATAAGAAAACCACAAAGATAAACGTGAAGTTTAAACTTTGTGGTTTTTTAACTATTTTATTAGATTATTTTTTAGCCATTTTTTCTGCTAAAAGTAAAGCATTGAATGCATTTACAATTTTTCCTGTTTTAGAAACATCCGCAAAACCAGCTTTATGTTTGTCTTCACCTACAGAAACAATATTACTTAATGACGTTCCGCTTTCCATAATTACTTGTTTTACTTGGTTTGCAGTTAAACTTGGATAGTAAGAACGAATTAAAGCAGCAACACCAGCAACGTTAGGCGAAGCCATTGAAGTTCCTTGTAAATATTCGTAAGTATTTAGTGGAGTTGTAGCATAAATTTTCATACCAGGTGCAAAAATGTCGACATTATTTTTTCCGTAATTAGAAAAACTTGCAACCATTTTACTTCCATAATCTACATTTAAAGCTCCAATAATTAAAACGTTATTTGCAAATTCTGGTTCGTTATCGTAAGAATCTGTTGGATATTTATTTTCTTTATCTAAATCTTTAGAATCATTTCCAGCAGCAAAAATTACTAAAACATCTTTAGATGCAGCATATTTAATTGCATCAACAACCCATTCTTTATTTTGAGAAAAATATTTTCCAAAAGAACCGTTAATTACTTTTGCACCATTATCTACAGCATAACGAATTCCTAAAGCAATATCTTTATCATACTCATCACCATCTGGCACGGCACGAACTGCCATAATTGAAACGGTATTGGCTACACCATCGCCACCTTTTTTGTTACCTCTAACTTGAGCTACAATTCCAGCAACGTGAGTTCCGTGTTTTGCTTCTTTTGGTTCTGGACCAACAACATTATTGTTACCGTATTTAGCATCTTTAATATCATTTGGATTATCACCAACTATTTTTCTACCATCAAAATCAACATTTAAATTGTAATTTAATTGACCGTAAACAAAATCTTTAAAATCTCCAATTTCTTTATCGAATTCCGTTTTTGTCATTCCAGTTAAAAACTGAGAAAACATAGCTTTTGCTTGTAATAAATTTTGATCAGTCGTTTCAATTTTTTTAACATCTTCTAAAGTGAAGTTGTCTTTCTTTAAATACGTTTTTATTGCTTTATCCGCATTTAAAATCATATCTAATTGTTGTTTTTGACCTTGCAAACCTTGAATTTCTTCTTCTAATTGTGCTTTAGCTTTAGCATAATCAGGAGTGTTTGGTCCTTTTTTTACGATACGCGTCATTTCTAATTGTTCATGAATGGCATCTCCAAGGAAATTCCAACCATGCATATCATCCACATAACCGTTTTTATCATCGTCAATTTTGTTTCCAGCAATTTCTTTAGGATTTGTCCAAATTACAGATTTTAAATCTTCATGATTAATATCTACACCAGAATCTACAATTCCAACAATAATTTTAGTTGCTTTTTTTCCTTTTAATAATTCAGTGTATGCTTTGTCTACACTCATTCCTGGAACCGTATCTGTAGCTAAATCTAAATGACTCCAACGTTGCAAATCTTTTTCTGCTAAAGGAGTTGTTTTTAAAGGCATTTTATCAATGTTTTCAACAGGAGCTGAAACCATTTTTGCTGTAGATCCACATCCTGTTAAAGCTAATGCGAAAGCTGCAGATAAAAATAAAGGTTTAAATAGAATTTTCATATATAGTATTTTAATTATTCAAATTGTTTAATATTAGTAGGTATAACTTGTTATCTGTTACACTTTAGTGTGTTTTTTAAAAAATATCTTCGCAAGTAAAAACTTCTTTTAGCCTTACGCCTTTTTCAGTTCTTTCTACTGTAATGATTTGATTATGCGCATCGTGCTCTAAAAACAAATAGTAATTATTATCCGCTGCAGCATTCATAAACTTCGCTTTTTCGTCTAAAGTTAATAACGGACGCGTATCATATCCCATAACATATGGAACTGGAATATGTCCGGCAGTTGCTAACAAATCAGCACAAAAAACAATTGTTTTTCCGTTATAATTAATATGAGGTAACATTTGTTTTTCCGTATGCCCATCAGCGAAGAAAATTCCGAAACCTAATTCTGAAGTTTCTAGAAAATCAGTTGTTGGTCGGTTAATAAATTTCAACTGTCCACTTTCTTGCATGGGTATAATATTTTCATGTAAGAAAGATGCCTTTTCACGAGAATTGGGTTTCGTTGCCCATTCCCAATGGTTTTCGTTTGTCCAAAAATTCGCATTTTTAAAAGCTACTTCATAACCTGTTTTAGCTGCATTCCAAACTACAGAACCACCACAATGATCAAAATGCAAATGCGTCATAAATACATCCGTAATATCATCTTTATGAAATCCGAGTTTGGCTAAAGATTTATCTAAACTTTCATCGCCCCAAAGCGAATAATAACCAAAAAACTTATCGGATTGTTTGTTTCCCATTCCGTTATCAATCAAAGTTAGTTTATTTCCGTCTTCAATTAACAAACATCTTGCGGCAATATCTATTAAATTATTTTCGTCTGCGGGATTGGTTTTATTCCAAATTGTTTTCGGCACAACGCCAAACATAGCGCCTCCATCTAACTTAAAATTTCCTGCTTCTATTGGATATAATTTCATTTTTATAATTTTTAGCCAAATTACAAAATTTTCAATAAATTGAAACTATCCTTATATAAGTTATAAAAATGTTATCAAACCTTGTAAAAAGCAATTTATGACTTATATTTGCAGTTAATTTAGACAAATTCAAAATAACAATGTACTTATCTAAGTAATAAATCTTAATATCTATGGGATTTATTACTACGAATTACATGACATATAAAAAGAACCAAGTTATGATAAAAGTATCTGAATCGGCAAGTAAAAGAATTGTCAATATGATGACCGAAGAAGGATTTGATGCTACTAACGATTATGTACGAGTAGGCGTAAAAAGTGGTGGTTGCTCTGGACTTTCTTACGAATTAAAATTCGATAAAGAGATTGGTGAAAACGATAAAGTTTTTGAAGACAATAATGTAAAAATTGCCGTTGAAAAAAAATCATTTTTGTATTTAGCAGGAACGGTTTTAGAATTTTCTGGCGGTTTGAACGGAAAAGGATTTGTTTTCAATAATCCGAATGCACAAAGAACTTGTGGATGTGGAGAATCATTTTCTCTATAATATTAATTTATTTCAACCATTCAGCAATTTAATTTTCTAAATGGTTTTAAAAAAAATAAAATGTCAAAATACACAGAAGACGACTTAAAAGTCGAATTAGAAAATAAAGAATACGAATACGGATTTTACACAGAATTAGAATCGGAGACGTTTCCTATTGGTTTAAATGAAGATATTGTGCGTGCTATTTCTAAAAAGAAAAACGAACCCCAATGGATGACAGATTGGCGTTTGGAAGCATTTGCTATTTGGAAAGAAATGGAAGAACCAGAATGGGCTAATGTAAATTATACAAAACCTGACTTTCAAGCCATTGCTTATTATTCCGCACCAAAAAAATCGGATCCAAACAAAACATTAGATGATGTGGATGCAGAATTATTAGAAATGTACAAGAAATTGGGTATTTCTCTTGATGAGCAGAAAAAGATGAACAATATCGCAATGGATATTGTAGTAGATTCGGTTTCTGTAGCAACCACATTCAAAAAGACTTTAGGAGAAAAAGGAATTATTTTCTGTCCAATTTCTGAAGCGATTCAAGAACATCCAGAATTAGTCAAAAAATATTTAGGTACAATTGTACCTCAAAGAGATAATTTTTATGCCGCCTTAAATTCGGCAGTTTTCTCTGATGGAAGTTTCTGTTATATTCCAAAAGGTGTTCGTTGCCCAATGGAATTATCAACGTATTTCCGTATCAATCAAGGTGGAACGGGTCAATTTGAACGAACTTTAGTAATCGCAGATGAAGGAAGTTATGTATCTTACCTAGAAGGATGTACGGCTCCAAGTCGTGATGAAAATCAATTACATGCTGCTGTTGTAGAATTAATTGCTTTAGATGATGCTGAAATAAAATATTCAACTGTACAAAATTGGTATCCAGGAAATAAAGAAGGAAAAGGTGGAGTTTTCAACTTCGTAACGAAAAGAGGTTTATGTGAGAAAAACGCAAAAATTTCTTGGACACAAGTGGAAACAGGTTCAGCAGTAACTTGGAAATATCCATCTTGTGTATTAAAAGGTGACAATTCAATTGGTGAGTTCTACTCAATCGCGGTGACGAATAATTACCAACAAGCGGATACGGGAACAAAAATGATTCACTTAGGTAAAAATACAAGATCAACTATTATTTCGAAAGGAATTTCAGCAGGTAAATCGCAAAATAGTTACCGTGGATTAGTACAAATTAGTTCTCGAGCTGACAATGCTCGTAACTTTTCACAATGTGATAGTTTGTTAATGGGTAATAATTGTGGGGCACACACGTTTCCATATATAGAAAGTAAAAACACAAGTGCAAAAATTGAACACGAAGCAACGACTTCAAAAATTGGAGAAGACCAAGTGTTTTATTGCAACCAAAGAGGAATTCCAACTGAAAAAGCGATTGCATTAATTGTAAACGGATTCAGTAAAGAAGTATTAAACAAATTACCAATGGAATTTGCAGTGGAAGCTCAGAAATTATTGGAAATAAGTTTAGAAGGAAGTGTAGGATAAAAAATGAAAAGTCGTAAAGTAATAATAGTTGGTTCATCAAGAAACATTGGAAATACTTCTAAAATAACCGAAGCCATTTCTAATCAATTTAATATTGATGTTATTAATTTAAATAATTACCAATTTTCATATTACGATTACGAAAGTAAAAATAGAGAAGATGATTTTCTTCTTTTAATGAGAACAATAATTTCAAATTACGATACGCTTATTTTCGCAACACCAATTTATTGGTACAGCATGAGTGGAATAATGAAAGTGTTTTTTGATAGATTTTCAGATTTAATTCGAATTGAAAAATCAACAGGCAGACAATTAAGAGGTAAAGAATTTGCAGTAATTTCAAATTCTCACGATGATGAAATTGATTATGATTTTTATTTACCTTTTAGAAAATCGGCAGAATATTTAGGAATGAAATATATTGGAAACAAACATTTCAACGCAGACACATTTATAGAAACAGATAAAATAGAACTAGATTTTATATAAAAACCAAAACGATGTTAAGTATAAAAAATTTACACGCTTCAGTAGAAGATAAGGAAATATTAAAAGGAATTAATTTAGAAATCAATGCTGGAGAAGTTCATGCTATTATGGGACCAAATGGTGCTGGAAAAAGTACACTTTCTTCTATCATTGCTGGAAACGAAACATATAACGTTACTGCTGGAGAAATTCTTTTAGAAAACGAAGATATTTCAGAATTAGCACCGGAAGAAAGAGCACACAAAGGCGTTTTCTTATCTTTCCAATATCCAGTAGAAATTCCAGGTGTTTCGGTAACTAACTTCATGAAAACTGCTATCAACGAATCTCGTAAAGCACGTGGACAAGAAGATATGCCAGCAAATGAAATGCTAAAATTAATTCGTGAGAAATCTGAATTATTAGAAATTGATCGTAAATTCTTATCTCGTTCTCTTAACGAAGGGTTTTCTGGTGGTGAGAAAAAACGTAACGAAATTTTTCAAATGGCCATGTTAGAACCAAAATTAGCTATTTTGGATGAAACAGATTCTGGTTTAGATATCGATGCATTACGTATTGTAGCAAACGGTGTTAACAAATTGAAAAATGAAAACAACGCGGTTTTAGTAATCACACACTACCAACGTTTATTAGATTATATTATTCCCGACTTCGTACACGTTTTAATGGACGGAAAAATCGTTAAATCTGGCGATGCTTCTTTAGCATTAGAATTAGAAGAAAAAGGATACGATTGGATAAAAAACGAATTGGTTTAAAAATTTGTTTTAAGTTTCAGGTTTCAGGTTCTTACAATATATATACACTCACGAATTATTAAATTTACTATAAGCCATGGCAACAATTACAAAGTTTGAAGATTTAGAAATTTGGCAAGAAGCCAGAAAACTAACTAAAGAAGTTCATCAAATTTCAAAGGAAACTGATTTAAAACAAGATTTCAGATTTAAAGAACAAATAAAAGCAGCATCAGGTTCTGTAATGGATAATATTGCAGAAGGATTTGAAAGAGATGGAAATTTAGAATTTAGACAATTTTTATCAATTGCAAAAGGTTCAGCTGGTGAAACTCGTTCTCAAATTTATAGACTATTTGATTATGAATATATTTCTGAAGAAAAGTTCATAGAATTAAAAAATAATTATGAAAATTTAAGTGGTAAAATTAAAAACTTCATCACTTATTTAAATAAAAAAGATTTCAAAGGAAACAAGTTCCAATAACTTGAAACCAAAAACAAAAGAGAACAAAGGAAAATAAGTTCAAACAAAGACAACTTGAAACTTGAAACCTGAAACTCCGTAGGAAACAACAAAAGAAAATGGAATTAAAAGAAAAAATACTATCGTCTTTTATGGCGTTTGAAGAAAAAATTGCCGATGTAAACTCAGAGTTGCACGACATTAGAATTTCTGCTATAAAAAACTTCGAAAATAAAGGTTTCCCAACTAAAAAAGAGGAAGCATGGAAATACACGTCGTTAAATGCAATTTTAAAAAATGATTTTAGTGTATTTGCAAAAAAAGAAAATACAATAGAATTTGCTGATGTAAAAAAATACTTCTTAAATGAAGTTGATACTTATAAAGTTGTATTTATTGACGGGAAATTCAGTTCTTACTTATCTTCAACTACGCACGATGGTTTGGATGTTTGTTTAATGTCTTCGGCTTTAACCAAACCAAAATACAAAATGTATATTGACCAATATTTCAACAAAATTGCGAATACGGAAGATAGTTTAACTTCATTAAATACTGCTTTTTCTCAAGAAGGTGCTTATGTAAATGTTCCGAAAAGCAAAGTGGTTGACAAACCTATTGAAATTTTATATTTTTCAACAGGTTCTGAAGCGGCTTTAATGACACAACCACGTAATTTAATTATTGTTGGTGAAAATGCACATGTGCAAATAGTAGAACGTCATCAGAGTTTAAACAGCAATCCAGTTTTAACAAATTCGGTTACTGAAATTTTTGCTCAAAAACGCGCTATTGTAGATTATTATAAAGTTCAGAATGATTTACAAACTGCCAATTTAATTGACAACACGTACATTGCTCAAAAACAAGACAGTCATGCTTCAGTGCATACTTTCTCTTTTGGAGGAAATATTACGAGAAACAATTTAAATTTCTATCATCAAGGAGAACATATTGATTCTACTTTAAAAGGAATTACAATTATTGGCGACAAACAACACGTAGATCATTATACTTTAGTGCAACACGCAACACCAAATTGCGAAAGTCACCAAAATTATAAAACCATTTTAGATGGAAGTGCCACTGGTGTTTTCAATGGTAAGATATTTGTAGAAAAAGAAGCTCAAAAAACAGATGCTTTCCAACAAAATAACAACATTTTATTAAGCGACAAAGCTACCATCAACGCAAAACCACAATTAGAAATTTTTGCAGATGATGTAAAATGTTCTCATGGTTGTACAATTGGACAATTAGACGAAAATGCTATGTTTTACATGCAACAACGTGGAATTGGTAAAAAAGAAGCTAAAGCTTTATTAATGTACGCTTTCACAAGTGAAGTTACAAATAGTGTGAAAATTCCAGAATTAAGAGGAAAAATCGCTCGTATTATTGCCGATAAATTAGGGGTAAATATGGGATTTGATTTGTAAAAGAATTCAAATAATAAATACAAAAAGCCGTCCTGATTTAATTGGGACGGCTTTTTTAATATCTACATTTTCTTACAAAATCTGACTCGCGTG
>JAULXA010000334.1:0-2327 GCA_032118875.1 Flavobacterium sp. | reverse complement strand
ATCTACCCAATGTAATTGGACTTCGTGAAAAAATTGCGGCGAAAATAATTAGCGAAAACAAATACGCTTATTAATAGACCATTGATAGGTTTAGTTCATAATAAAAAGCCATTCGCTTAGCAAATGGCTTTTTATTATTTTAAAATTTGAGCGGCGTGTGCCTTTGTTTTAACATCTGTTATGATTTCATTTATACAGCCTTCTTCATCAATTACAAAAGTTGTTCTGTGAATACCATCATATTCTTTTCCCATGAATTTTTTTGGTCCCCAAACGCCGAAAGCTTCAATCACAGATTTGTCTTCATCAGCTAATAAAGCAAAAGGAAAACTATACTTTTCTTCAAACTTTTTTTGCGCTTTAGCACTATCTGCACTTACACCTAATAATTCGTAGTTATTGGCTTGAAAACGATCGTAATTATCTCTTAAATCACAAGCTTCAGCTGTACAACCTGGTGTATTAGCTTTCGGATAAAAGAAAACTACTAATTTTTTACCTTTATAATCTGCTAATGAATGTGCTTTTCCGTTTTGATCTGTTCCTGAAAAATTTGGCGCTTTATCTCCTATTTTTAAATGTGTCATGTTATATTTTTGTTTTAAAGTTTTTTTTGTTTCAAGTTTCAAGTTATTTTTGAAGTGAAATTTAATCCAAATATACTAAAATGACTAAAAAAGAACGTGCAACATTTGTTATAAATACGTTAAACGATTTATATCCTGAAATCCCAATTCCGTTAGATCATAAAGATCCTTATACTTTATTGATTGCGGTTTTACTTTCGGCACAATGCACAGACGTTCGTGTGAATCAAATCACACCACTTTTATTCGCAAAAGCAGATAATCCTTATGACATGATTAAAATGAGTGTGGAAGAAATTAAAGAAATCATTCGTCCGTGCGGCTTATCACCAATGAAATCGAAAGGAATTCACGGTTTGTCGCAAATTTTAATTGATAAATATAATGGTGAAGTACCGCAAAGTTTTGAAGCCTTAGAAAGTTTTCCTGCTGTCGGACATAAAACGGCGAGTGTGGTAATGAGTCAGGCTTTTGGTGTTCCTGCATTTCCTGTGGATACTCATATTCATAGATTGATGTATCGTTGGAATTTAACTTCAGGAAAAAATGTAGTGGAAACGGAGAAAGATGCTAAAAATATTTTCCCAGAAGAAACATGGAACGATTTACATTTACAGATTATTTGGTATGGAAGAGAATATTCTCCAGCGCGTGGTTGGGATTTGGAAAAAGACATTATCACAAAAACTATTGGTAGAAAATCAGTTTTGAAGGAATATGATAAAAAAAATGCTCCGAAGTAAAGTTTTTTTTCCAAAACCTTACCAAATATAATTAAGAGCATTTCTTAAATTTATTCGAAAAATTCGAAAATTCGTGGCTAACAAAATAAAAAATGCTCCGAAATCATTCCGAAGCATTTTTATCAATTTACAATGTTTTCAAAAGTAAGGTTACCAACTTTTACTATTTTCATTGCCTGCGAATAACTCAAAATAAAACTAACTGTTTCTTTACTGGGTTTCATTTCTTCAATTGATTTTCTTTTTTTAGAGTAAAGTTTTGCCATTTATATATTTAATTGTTTATTAAAGTATAACGTAAAAACTTTATTATTATTGTGTTAGAAATTTAATTCGTTAAAATAATGCTATTTTTTTCAATTATTTTTCTCAAATTAATTACGGCATAACGCATTCTCCCCAACGCCGTATTGATACTTACACCTGTTATTTCAGAAATTTCTTTGAAACTTAAATCATCGTAAAAACGCATTTTAATAACTTCTCTTTGGTCTTCTGGTAATTGTTCCACTAATTTTCTAACATCTAATTCTACTTGTTCTTCAATTAATTGATTTTCAATCGACAAGGTAGAATCTGTCATGAAATTAAAAATACTATATTCGTCTGTTTCTCTCTGAAAAGGCATTTTTTTATTATGACGGAAATAATCAATTACTAAATTAGAAGCAATACGCATTACCCAAGGCAAAAATTTACCTTCTTCGTTATAGCCTTTTGTTCGTAAAGTTTTGATGACTTTAATAAATGTATCCTGAAAAATATCATCACATACTGATCTATCAGGAATTTTGGAATATATAAATCCGTAAATTTTAGATTGATGTCTATCAATTAAAATCTGAAGCGCTAATTCATTACCACTTATGTAGTCATGTAATAAAATTGCATCTGGAGTTTGTACCTTATTTGCCATAATTATACCTTTTAGATTTTTTGGAATTTGTTTCTAAAAAAGAGTATTTTTATGTTATACGCAAAATGGTTTTTGAGATTA
>JAULXA010000333.1:0-6209 GCA_032118875.1 Flavobacterium sp. | reverse complement strand
TTTTTTGCAAAATTAAAAAAGCGCTCTATAATTAGAACGCTATTTTTGTTATTTTTTAGGATTTAATTAATCTAACTCGAAAGTAATTTTTAAATTTACTCTAAACTCTGTTACTTCATCGTCCTCAACTGTTGCGCTTTGTTCTTGCACATACACGGAACGGATATTTTTTAAAGTGTTGGATGCTTTTGAAACTGCTTTTTTAGTAGCGTCTTCCCAACTCACACTTGAACTCGATAAAACTTCGATAACTTTTAAAACTGCCATGACATTTAATTTTAAAATTAGAATCTTAAAGATACAAAATTTATCAATTCAAATTTTAAAATTTGTATTATCCATTCATGGCTTCTACCACAATTGTGTTGTTTTTTAACATATCACGCAACATGTTTTCAATTCCGTTTTTCAGTGTAAATGTAGAAGAAGGACAACCGCTACAAGCACCTTGTAAAGTTACTTTTACAACATTAGTCGTTTCGTCATACGAGTTAAAAGTAATGTTTCCACCATCACTTTGTACCGCTGGTTTTACATATTCTTCCAAAATATTGATAATTTCTTGAGAAGTAACATCTAAATTGTCAAAAAATTCTTCTTGCTTAATTTTGAAGTTGTCTGTTTTTTCAATCAAACTTTCGTCAACCACTAAATCGGTTTGTTCTAAATATTGTTTTAAAAACGTACGCAATTCTAAAGTAATATCATTCCATTCTGCAATGTCATATTTTGTAATTGAGATGTAATTTTCGTCAATAAACACTTCTTTTACGAATGGGAAACTAAATAAATCTTTAGCTAATGGCGATGCTTTAGTTTGGTCAATATTTTTACATTCTACCGCTGTGTTCGTTAGTTTTTTATTGGCTACAAACTTGGTTACTGCAGGATTTGGTGTAGATTCTGCATAAATTGTTACTGGATTCTTCTTTGTAGAAGTTTCTTCCAAAATAATTTTTCCGCCTTTTTCTATAAAATCTTCAATTTGTTTAGCTACATCATCTTGAACATCTTCCCATTCTACAATTGAAAATTTTTCAATCGCAATGAAGTTTCCAGAGATGTAAACTGATTTTACAAACGGTAGGTAAAATAATTGTTTCGCTAATGGCGAATTTTCGGTTTCGTCAATATTCTTAAATTCAAAGTTTTGATTTCTAGTGATAAAATCCTCTAGTTCAAATTTAACAATCGACATATTATTTGTGATTTTTATCGATATTTTGCTCATTTCTAATCCTTTTTTGCAAAGATACAAACATTAGATAAAGTAAAGTTATATATTTGAATATTATAATTTTGTTAACACTAGATTATATTTTATAGCACAAAATCAAACAACTACTAAATAATACAAAAATGAAAAAAATTACTTTAGCGTTTATTTTATTATTTTCATTATTCACGAATGCACAATTAAATGTAAATAATACGCTTTATTCACCCGCCGATTTAATTTTAACAAAATTAATTGGTCCTGGTGTTTCAGTGTCAAATGTAAAATACAATCGTAATGGTACTACAGCTCCGGTTACGGTGCCTATTACGCCATCTGTTTTAACTACAAACCGTCAATTAGGTTATTATACTACTGGTACAACTCCAACTAACTTGGGTCTTGTGAGTGGTTTGCTTATGACTAATGGTTCTGCAAGTGGAGCAGTAGGTCCAAATAGTACGGGTAGCCAAACTACTCCTCCACAATTTGAGCAATTTAACGATGTTGATTTGTTTCAAATTACTGGTAGACCAATTAATCATATTTGTATTTTAGAATTTGATTTTATACCACAAGGACCAGAAATTAAATTTGAATATGTTTTTGCTTCCGAAGAATATCCAGAATTTGTTGGAACCTCTTTTAATGATGTATTTGGTTTCTTTTTAAGTGGTCCAGGTATTAATGGTACTTTTTCAAATGCAGCAAAAAACATCGCTTTAGTGCCAAATACTACAACTCCAATATCAATTAATAATGTTAATCCTGGTTTAAACAGTGCTTACTATGTGAGTAATGCTGGTGGTTCAACCATTCAATATGATGGATTTACAACTGTTTTAACGGCAAAATCTGAAGTACAATGTGGTCAAACCTACCATATGAAGTTAGCTATAGCTGATGTTCAAGATAATGTATATGATTCAGCAGTTTTTTTAAAAGAAGGTAGTTTTTCAGCACCACAGATAGATTTAGGTCCAGAATTGGTAGGTCCAGCTAGTGCCTGCTGTGGTGAAAAGTTAAATTTTAGCACTCCTTTTAATCCAACAGAATATCCAGGTGCAGAACATAATTGGTATTTTAATAATGTTCTAGTATATACTACTACAACTTCAAACACATTTGAATTTGTAAATACAACTTGTACGAATGGGGTATTAAAAGTTGTTATTAAACCGTACCCTAGTCAAAATTGCACATTTGAAAATTCAAAAACAATAGAGGATCAATTCGGGCCTGTTTTAAATACGCCTCCGCCATTAACTTTGTGTTCTGATAATCCAGCAACAGCAATTGGTTCTTTTGATTTGAATATGCAGATCAATAACATAATTCCGAACTTTGATTCGGATTACGAAGATTTAGGGTTTTATAACACAAGAGAAGATGCGATAGCAAATATAAATGCTATTCCAATTGGAAGTTGGCATAATTTTACGGGTGTTGATAATCAGTCTGTGTTTTTAGGGGTGATTAATATCCTTTTAACCAATAATATTTGTCGCTCTGTAATGGAGTTTAAACTAAAATTTGTAAACTGTGACGACACGGTTTGTGTCCCAAATCCTAGTTCTCAGGTTTTCGATTTAACTACAAGAAAACCAATTATTCTTAATGGTTTTGATCCTTCAAAATATTCTATTAGTTTTCATCATGACATGCCCGCAGCTGTGGCAGGAACTTCTCCGATTTTACCGGAAAATGCTTATCCTTTGACTACAAATCCTGAGGAAATATATGTTAGGTATTGGGAAAATGCTGTGCCTGTAAATAAACAATTTACTCAATTTACACTTCTTGCCAATCAATCAAATTACGCTGGAGCTGATGGTAATTTGAGTTTTTGTATTACAGATACCGCTGTATTTAATTTGTCTGATTATATTACAGGCGAACAACCTGGTGGAACTTGGTCTGTTGTTTCTGGTTCAGGGGCTAATTTAGATTTAGTGGCTGGAACAATTACGTCAAATAATGTACCTGCAAATTATGTTCTTGAATATAAAGCAAATGCCAGTACAAGTTGTCCTGAAGATGCTAGTTTGCTAAATGTTACAATCGTCGCAGTTTGTGGTGTACAAACGCCACCTGATTTATTTCTTTGTGATGACAGTAGTAATAATGGTATTGAAATTTTTGATCTCTCATTGCAAAATGCAGCTATTTTAGGAACTTTAAGTAGTACGGATTATACTATATCTTACCATTTAAGTGGTGCGGAAGCTATCAGCGGAGCTTTACCAATTACACCTAATACTGCGTATCCTAATATTTCAAATCCTCAAACAATTTATATACGAGTTATAAAAAATTCTGATAATTCTGTTTTTGATACCGATAAATTATTTCAAATTCATGTTGTGTCTCAACCAGTGATAACTAGTTTCACAGGGACAACAGCAATTTGTTTTGGTTCTTCAACGAATTTAACTTTTGTTGGAACACCAAATGCCACAGTTACTTATTCTGATGGTTTAACGATACCAAATCCAACTGTATTGTTAGATGCGACTACTGGAAACGCAACAGTTTCAGTATCGCCAACAACCACTACAACTTATAGTTTAGTGAGTATTACTACTTTGGGCCCACCAGTTTGTACAAATGTAGCAATAGGAAGTGTTTTAGTTACAGTAAATAATCCTCCAATTGCAGGAACAGATGATGCTACAACAGTTTGTGAAACAAGTACTACAAGTATCGATTTATATAGTTTAATTAATGGCGAGCAAACAGGAGGGACGTGGTCACAAACTTCTGGTTCAGGCGGAACATTTAATATGATTGCTGGAACATTTACTCCTGCAGTTGGGGCGACAACTTCAACATTTACTTACACTGTATTAGGAGTTGCTCCTTGTGTTACCGATACAAGTTTAGCAACAGTAAATATTAATCTACAACCAGTTGCTGGTATTGATGGTTCTGTAACTGTTTGTGAAACGAGTACAACAGCTATTGACTTATTTGGTTTAATTACCGGTGAACAAGCTGGAGGTTCTTGGTCTTTAGTTTCAGGTTCAGGTGGAGCATTTAATGCTGCGGCAGGAACATTCACTCCAGCAGTAGGAGCAATCACATCAACTTTTAGGTATACACTAACAGGAACTCCAACATGTGTTGATGCTTCAAGTTTAGCGACAGTAAATATTAACTCACAACCAGTTGCCGGAACAGATGGGTCAACAACAGTTTGTGAATCGAGTACAACTGCGATTGATTTGTTTAGTTTAATTACTGGTGAACAAACAGGAGGAACATGGACAAGGACTGGTACAGGAACTGGAGGAACGTTTAATGCTGCAGCAGGAACATTTACTCCAGCAGTTGGAGCAACTACATCTACTTTTATGTATACTTTAACTGGAACTTTGCCTTGTATTGACCATTCAAGTGTGGCTACAGTAAATGTGAACCAACAACCAGATGCTGGTATAGGTAGTTTAACAACAATTTGCACAAGCAATACAACAATAATTAATTTATATGATTATATTACAGGTGAGCAATCTGGTGGATCTTGGACAAGAACTCTTGGAACTGGTGGGGTGTTTGATCCTGCTGCAGCAACTTTTATTGCCACTGATGGTTCAACAACTTCTGCTTTTGTTTATACATTAATTGGAACACCACCATGTGATAATAGTAATAGAGTTGCAATATTTCAAATTAATCAGCAACCAAATGCTGGAACAGATGCTACCACTACAGTCTGTGCAAGTAGTACTGCAGTTGTAGATTTATATAGTTTAATTACTGGAGAACAAGTTGGAGGAATTTGGACAAGAACAGGCGGGTCAGGTGGAACATTTGATGCTGTCGCTGGAACATTTACACCAGCTGCAGGCGTAACAAATTCTGCTTTTACTTATACATTAACAGGAACATTTCCTTGTGTAAATGATGCGAGTGTCGCAACCGTTAATTTTTCAGCACAACCAAATGCAGGTACAGATGGCGGAACAGCTATTTGTGATAATAGTACCACAACAATTGATTTGTTTAGTTTAATTACTGGCGAACAAGCTGGAGGAAATTGGACAAGAACAATAGGGACAGGAGGGATATTTGATCCGGTTTTAGGAACATTTACCCCTGCGGCAGGAGCAAATACGAGTACTTTTACTTATACTTTAACGGCTACAGCACCTTGTGTTAGCGATAGCAGTTTGGCAACTGTAACCATTAGTCCTATTCCAACCAATATTACTATTTCGGGAGGTTTGACTACATGTGCAGGAATTCCAGTTAATTTAGAAGTTACGGCTACTCCTGGAACAGTTATTACATGGTCAGGTACACCAAGTTCATTTATAATTGGTTCTTCTGGTATGAATGTGATTTCTGTATCACCAACAGGTACTACAACATATACTTTAATAAGTGCAAGTTTAAATGGATGTACCATTCCGGTTCTAGGACAAAGTACAACAGTAACGATTTCACCTACACCACAATTTATCACACAAGTACCAGATATTATAATTTGTAATGGAAGAACATTAAATATTGCTTCTCAATTAACGAGTACAGTTCCGGGAACAACATTTGTTTGGAGTGCTACAAGTAGTAATGTAAATACTGCAGCTATTAGTGGAGATCAAAACAATATAGATCAAATCGTAAACTTAATCAATAGCTTACAAGAAGGATCCATTAATATAGAAGTGACACCTAAAATTGGAAATTGTTCGGGTATTTCACAACAAATATTGGTTACCGTAAAAACAATTCCAGTTATTCCTATAAATAATGGAGTAAGTGCAGATAACACTGTGATTTGTAATAACGGATTAGTAACAATCACATTGAACAGTAGTCCAGCAGCAACACTATACAATTGGCAAGTCAACGCAGCTACAACTAATGGTGTTCAAATTGTTGGAGGCGCAACAAATGGAACTTCTACAAATGGAGTTATTACTTTACAATTGAGTTTAACGAATCCTTTAGCTTGGGGAGAAATTAGTTTTAATTTCACACCAGAAAA
>JAULXA010000332.1:2388-8084 GCA_032118875.1 Flavobacterium sp. | reverse complement strand
CGATAAAAAAACAACAGGTATTTGGAAAGTAATTTCCGCTTCCTCAATGGGAACAATGATTGAATGGTATGATTTTTACATCTTCGGTAGTTTAGCCGTAGTATTATCTACCAAATTCTTTCCAACTGATAATCCAACAGCTGCTTTCTTGTCAACGTTAGCAACATTTGCTGCTGGTTTCGTAGTTCGTCCGTTTGGAGCCCTTTTCTTTGGTAGATTAGGTGATTTAATTGGAAGAAAATATACGTTTATGGTAACGTTAATGTTAATGGGTGGAGCCACGTTTGTAATTGGTTGTATTCCAAGTTATGAAACTATTGGTTTTGCTGCTCCAATTTTAGTATTAGTTCTTCGTTTATTACAAGGTTTAGCACTTGGAGGTGAATATGGTGGAGCAGCAACTTATGTAGCAGAACACGCTCCAGCTGGACAAAAAGGATATTGGACCTCATGGATTCAAACTACGGCAACTGTTGGTTTATTCATTTCACTAATGGTAATTTTAATTACAAAAAGCACTTTATCAAAAGAAGCTTTTGACGAATGGGGTTGGAGAGTACCATTTTGGGTTTCTATCTTAATGGTTTTAGTTTCTTACATGATTCGTAAAAACATGCATGAATCTCCAGTTTTCGCAAAAGCAAAAGAAGAAGGAAAAACAAGTACAAATCCGTTAAAAGAAAGTTTCGGAAACAAATACAACTTAAAATTTGTATTGTTAGCTTTATTTGGAGCTACAATGGGACAAGGTGTAGTTTGGTATACGGGGCAATTTTACGCCATGAACTTCCTTAAAACAGTTATGAGTGTAGATTCTTCTCAAGTGGATATGCTTTTAGGAATTGCCTTAATTTTAGGTACGCCATTCTTTATTTTCTTCGGTTGGTTGAGTGATAAAATAGGTAGAAAATACATCATGATGGGTGGTATGTTAATTGCGATTTTATTATACAGACCAATTTACAAACAAATGTATGTCACAACAGATTTGACTTTAAAAACGGAAATTGCAGCGAACACAAAAGTAGTTCCTTCAATGAAAGAAATTGATGCTACAAAAATGGATTCCATTTATACAACTACGAAAATGTATACTGACGGAACTGCTGTTGAAGAAATTCAAACTAAACATTTCGAAGCAGGTAAAATAATGCTTGACGATAAAGGAAAAGATAAAATTGAAACGAAAGTTACTAAATCTATAAATAGTAGTGACAAGTGGATGCTAGTTTTCCTAGTGTTTATTCAGGTTATTTTTGTAACCATGGTGTATGGTCCAATCGCAGCCTTCCTAGTAGAAATGTTCCCAGTAAAAATTCGTTACACGTCAATGTCGTTACCTTATCACGTTGGAAATGGTATTTTCGGTGGATTGCTACCAGCCATTTCAACTTATTTCGTAACTTCGGCTAAAGATGCTGGAAACCCAGAATTCTATTTAGAAGGACTTTGGTATCCAATCGGAATTGCAGCAGTTTGTTTCGTAATCGGAATGATTTACATTGACAGAAAAATTAATACTCTTCACGACTAAAAACATAAAAATATGAACGCAATAAAAAAATATTTAGGTATAGTTTGGATGGCTCTTGCCGCTGCCGTAGCCTATTATAGTTATGAAATTTTCGGAGGAAAATTTTCAACAGGAAAACAAGAAGATTTAGTTTTTGCAATTATTATTTTCTTTGTTTTATTACCCTTAATCGTTTCTGGATTAGCTATTTTCGGATGGTATTCATTTAAAAACGAATATGAAGATTAATTTGATTTAATTTATTTTTTGTTACTAAAAGCTCTTATTCATTTAAGGGCTTTTATGTATTTAAATCAGTAGTGTTTTAAAAACTTTATGTAAATTAGTCAAATCAATAATTTAGTTTATAAAATATAACTTAGCGCCTTTGTGCCTTTGCGGCAATTAATATGAAAAAAAGACACCAACAGAAATTAGTTATCGTATCAATTGTATTGCTCATTAGTTTGAACATGCCAATTGTCTTATTATTTGATTCCTCTAAAAATGTTTTAGGATTTCCGAGTAGTTATATTTTTATTTTTTCAACATGGTTACTTTCCATTTTAGTTTCCTTATTTATTATGATTCGTTACAATGAATAGCGTTATTCTTCTTATAATTTTGTCCATCTATTTGGCCATTTTATTTTACATCGCACATTGGGCAGAAAAAAATAATAACAGTAAATGGACAAATAATCCTTACGTGTATACGTTATCTTTAGCTGTTTATTGTACGGCTTGGACCTATTATGGAAGTGTCGGAGTAGCTGCAGATAGTGGTTTAAGTTTTCTTCCAATCTATTTAGGCCCAATAATTATTGCACCGTCTTGGATTTTAATTCTAAAGAAAATTATCAGAATTTCTCGTGTCAATAAAATTTCAAGTATAGCCGATTTTATCTCTTTACGATACGGAAATAGCCGTTTTTTAGGAGCAATTGTAACCGTAATTTGTTTAACTGGAATTATTCCATATATATCGTTACAACTTAAAGCAATTGCCGAAACTTTTCATATTGTCACGAAAACACCAATCAATTCCCTAATTTTTGATGATACCACAACCTATGTAGCTGTTGCATTAGCTTTATTTGCTTCTTATTACGGAACACGTTATGTCGATGCTTCTGAAAAAAGAAAAGGAATCGTAACTGCTGTTGCGATGGAAAGTGTTTTAAAACTAGTTTTCTTCGTAATCATAGGTGTTTACGTAACATTTTTTGTCTTCGATGGTTTTGATGACATTTATCAAAAAGCAAGTTTATTAGAAAATTTTAAAGAAAAAAATACAATTGGTGGTTTGCCTCAAGCCATAAACTGGTTTCTACTTTGTGTGCTTTCTATGTTTGCTATATTTTTATTACCCAGACAATTTCAAGTTTCAGTTATAGAAAACAATCGCGAAAAGCACATTAATACAGCAGTTTGGTTGTTTCCCCTGTATTTGTTGATATTCAATATTTTTGTTTATCCAATAGCTTGGGGTGGAAATATTTTGTTCGATGGTCAAGATGTAAATTCCGATGTGTATTCTTTATTAATTCCACAATTATTTAATAATAGAATTTTAACGGTTTTGGTTTTCCTTGGCGGATTTTCAGCGGCGATTTCAATGATTGTGGTTTCGTCAATTGGACTTTCAACAATGGTAACTAATAATATTTTAATTCCTTATAACTTACTTGGAAAACTAAAAAGTGCAGAAACAATTAGTAATAAAAGCATCTTGAACAGTAGAAAAATAGGCATTTTTTTGTTAATTATTCTTTCGTATTTCATTTACAGATATTTTGGATTAAATTATAATTTAGTTTCCATCGGAATGGTTGCTTTTGTTGTGATTTCACAGTTAGCACCTGCTTTTTTCGGAGCCTTATTTTGGAGAAGAGGTTCTCGTTTAGGTGCCATTTATAGTATAATTATCGGATTTATTTTTTGCTTATTCACGTTGTTAATTCCATATAGTATCGGAATTACTAACAGTCAAAGCACTTTTATTTCTAATGGTTTTTTAAATATCGAATTATTAAAGCCTTTTCAATTATTCGGTTTAGATTATTTAGATCCAATTCCACACGCTTTATTTTGGAGTTTATTATTCAATTCAGTAACTTATTTTGCTGTTTCTGTGAGTTTTAAAGGAAATTATCGAGAAAGAAATTATGCAGAAATGTTTGTAGATATCAACAAATATATCACCAATCATGAAAATGCATTTATCTGGAAAGGAACAGCTTACCGAAATGATATTGAGAAAGTATTAATTCGATTTTTAGGCGAAGAACGAACCAAACGCGCTATGAATATTTTCAACGTAAAATATAACGTAGATAAAAATATAGAATTAGCAGATGCCAGATTAATTAAGTTTTCCGAAAATTTATTAACTGGACATATTGGAACTGCTTCTGCGAGAATTTTGATTTCAAGTGTAGTTAAAGAAGAAAAAATTAGTTTACCAGAAGTTTTGAAAATTCTAGAAGAATCGAAAGAAAACATCATTATCAATAAAAAATTGACAGAAACTTCAAATGAATTAAAAGTTATTACTGCAAAATTACAAGATGCCAACCAATCGTTAACCATAAAAGATCAACAAAAAGACGAATTTTTAGACACCGTTACACATGAACTTCGTACACCAATTACGGCTATTCGTGCAGCAAGTGAGATTTTACACGATGATGACGAAATTCCAGATGAACTAAAAAAGCAATTTTTACAGAATATTATTTCAGAATCAGATAGGTTAAATCGTTTAATTGATAAAATTCTCGATTTAGAAAAATTTGAAACAGGAAAACAAACCATTCATCCAACTCAAAATAATTTGGTTGTTACTATTGAAAAATCAATTGAACCTTTGCAGCAATTAATTAAAAACAAGCATATTACGGTTCATATAGAAAGTAAATCAAAGGTAAATGCTTTTTATGATGAAGATAGAATTGTACAAGTGATAACTAATTTATTATCAAATGCGATCAAGTTTTGCCCAGAAATTGACGGATTAATTACCATTCAAATCAAGGAAAAGAATAATTTTATTCATACTTTCGTGCAAGACAATGGAAAAGGAATCCATCCAGATGATTTTGAGGTTATTTTTGATAAGTTTTATCAATCTACCAATCAAAATATAAAGAAACCTGTTGGTAGCGGATTAGGATTAGCCATTTGCAAACAAATTATGGAATATCACAAAGGTAAAATTTGGGCAGAACAAACCGTTAAAGGAGCTTGTATTGTTTTTACTTTGCCAAAAAATAAGAATACAGAAACCGTATAATTATGAAGAAAATTTTAATTGTAGACGACGAACCAAACATTGTAATGTCATTGGAATATACTTTCAAAAAGAATAATTTTGAAGTGTTTATTGCACGTGATGGTCAGGAAGCATTGGATATTGTTAAAACAAATTTTCCAGATGTAATTATTTTGGATGTGATGATGCCAATGGTGGATGGGTATGCCACCTTAGAACAAATTCGAAAAGATGCTAATTTATCACACACAAAAGTAATTTTTCTTTCAGCAAAAAATAAAGCCAGTGATATAGAAAAAGGTATGGCTTTAGGAGCAGACGCGTATTTAACCAAGCCCTTTTCCATTAAAAAAGTAGTGGAAACAGTTTTAGAACTCCTTTAAAATTAATTTAGATTTTCATAAGGCTGAAGGATTTTTTCTTCAGCCTTTTTTTATGATTTAACGATAAATTTATATATACCTTTTTAGCAAATTTATTTTCTTAGGCTTAATAATATTCGTTACATTTACTTTATTAATATGAAAATAAAGCAATAGAAATAATGAATTATCAAGAATTATATATCGAAAGTACGCAAAATCCTGAAAAGTTTTGGGCAGAACAAGCCAATCAAATAGAATGGTATAAAAAACCATCAAAAATTTTATCTACAGATGAAAATAAGTATCCACTTTGGTTTGCGGATGGTGAAATTAATGCTTGTTATTTAGCTTTAGATAAACATATTCAAGATGGATTTGGAGATAATGTTGCCATAATTTACGATTCACCAGTAACACAAACTGTTAAAAAGTATACATACAATGAAGTCAAAACGGAAGTGGCTAAATTGGCTGGTGGCATGTTGTCTTTAGGTTTGAAAAAAGGAAATACAGCTGTTATTTATATGCCAATGATTCCTCAAGCC
>JAULXA010000332.1:0-2364 GCA_032118875.1 Flavobacterium sp. | reverse complement strand
GGTGGATTTGCACCACATGAATTAGCGATACGAATTGACGATTGTAAACCTAAAGTAGTTATTACAGCATCTTCAGGAATCGAAATTGATAGATTAATTGCTTATAAACCATTAGTTGATGAAGCTATCGAATTAGCAGAACATAAACCTAAAAAAGTTATCGTTTTAAATAGAAAATTAGGCGCCAGAATTCCATTCAAAAAGTACGATGTTGATTATGATGCTTTGGTTTACGGTTCTGAAGAAGCACCTTGTGTTCCCGTAGAAGCTACTCATCCTTTATATGTTTTATATACTTCTGGCACGACTGGAAAACCAAAAGGAATTGTCAGAGATACAGGCGGTTATGCTACAGCACTTAAATATTCAATGCAATACATTTATGGCGCAAAACCAGATGAAGTTTTTTGGGCAGCGTCAGATGTCGGCTGGGTAGTTGGACATAGTTATATTGTTTACGGACCACTAATTAACAGAAATACAACTATAATTTTCGAAGGAAAACCAATTCGAACTCCAGATGCAAGTACATTTTGGAGAGTCATTGCTGAGCATAAAGTAAATGTAATGTTTACCGCTCCAACTGCTATTCGTGCCATCAAAAAAGAAGATCCAAACGGCGAATTTATTAAACAATACGATTTATCAAGTTTAAGAACACAATTTTTGGCTGGTGAACGTTGTGATATATCAACTTTAGAATGGTATCAACAACATATTCCTGTTCCTGCAATCGACCATTGGTGGCAAACTGAATCTGGTTGGCCAATGATTGCAAACATGATGGGAGTGGAGTTTTTACCTATAAAACCTGGTTCTGCAGGAAAAGCTGTCACAGGTTATAACATTCAAATTTTTAATGAAAATGGAGAAGAAATAGGTCCGAATGAAGAAGGTTATGTAGTCATCAAATTACCATTGCCTCCTGGAACTATGTTGGATTTATGGAAAGATAACGAACGTTTCAAAGCAGGATATTTGAATAAATTTCCAGGTTATTATTTTTCAGGTGATGGTGGTTTTAAAGATGAGGAGGATTATATTTTTATAACAGGTAGGGTAGATGATGTAATCAATGTGGCAGGTCACCGATTATCTACTGCTGAAATGGAAGAAATTGTTTCTTCTCACCATTCAGTTGCCGAATGTGCTGTTATTGGTATTAACGATGAATTGAAAGGACAAATTCCTTTAGCATTGGTTGTTACTAAATCAGGTGAAGAAATCGAGAATTTCCAATTGCAACATGAAGTGGTACAATTAGTTCGTGAGCAAATTGGAGCTGTGGCTTCTTTACGAGATGTGATTATCGTACAAAGATTACCAAAAACCCGTTCCGGAAAAATTTTAAGAAAATTAATGCGAAGTATTGTAGATGGAGAAAATTTCCAAATCCCTTCCACTATTGATGATGAAGCAATAATTGACGAATTAAAAGATGATTTTACACATGCGAAAATTGGCTCATTTAAATAAATTGTATTTCTAAATAAATGATTCATTTTGTTGGTGATTTTTTATTATATTTAAGTCTGAAAATTTTCGAACTTAAATGTTTGTTTGCTTCAGTTTCAGATATAACAATTTTACTTGTCATGGCAGTTGGTCTTTTTGTGGTGGATCCAAGAACGGCTGTAGGTGCAATAATTATGTTTGGTCTCGTAGGATATGTTTCATATCAGTTGATGCATAAACGAGCCAAAGCTCTTGGAGAATTGAACTCTCGATTGCAAGTTGAATCGCAGGAAAAGATTATTGAAGTATTGACGTCTTATCGAGAACTAACAGTGTCAAATCGAAAAGGTTACTACGCAAATGTTATTTCAAATATTAGGCAGAATGTATCCAGTGCAAATGCAGAGATGGTTTTTATGCCAAAACATTGGCAGAAGAAATCAAACTTCAATCTTGACCTCGGTTCTCACAGTCAAGACAGCACAAGGTCTGAAGTTCCACACTAAGAGAAAAATGAGGAACAATTGCGTTTGGCCGCTGCTGCCAGGACATATGCAACAAAAGAAGGGGCCGCAACAGCAGGGGCAGGAGAGACTGCGGCGATACCTTCAGGGGACAGCACCAGTACTAACATTCCACCTCCAAGGCACTTACATGCCTTGTCAGAGGATGATTACAAAATGGCATCCACGGAGGAAATTCTGAAGATGTCTACAAGGAAGGGCATTGCAGGACTGATGGATATGCGAGTATATGGCGCAGCACCAGCAGCTCGCCTGGGACGAATGGATCTGTTGACATATTTCATAGAGGAACGAAAAGTAGCTGTAAATACAATCACAAAAGAGGAACGGGCTCTCATTGCTAACCTTTCCGCGGCCGATTCATACCTCAAGAATTATTTTCTTC
>JAULXA010000331.1:0-3916 GCA_032118875.1 Flavobacterium sp. | reverse complement strand
CCACGAGCGACACGAATTTGCATTTCTACCAAATCTAAACCTGTAATCATTTCTGTTACCGGATGTTCTACTTGCAAACGCGTATTCATTTCTAAGAAATAGAAATTCTTGTTTTCGTCTAATAAAAACTCAACCGTTCCCGCTCCTAAATAATCGCAAGATTGTGCCACTTTTACAGCCGCTTCACCCATTGCTTTTCTAATTTCTGGAGTTAAAACAGAAGAAGGAGCTTCTTCCACTACTTTTTGGTGACGACGTTGAATACTACATTCTCTTTCAAACAAATACAAGATATTTCCATGACTATCCGCCATAACTTGAATTTCGATATGACGAGGAGAACCTACATACTTTTCAATAAAAACAGAACCATCTCCAAAAGCATTCGTAGCTTCAGAAATTGCTCTGTCCATTTGTGATTCAAATTCCGCTTCGTTTTCTACGATACGCATTCCTTTTCCTCCACCACCTGCTGAAGCTTTGATTAAAATTGGAAAACCAATTTCTCCAGCAACTTTCTTCGCTAAAGCGATATCTGTAATAGCCTCATCCAAACCAGGAACCATAGGAATATTGAAAGCTTTCACTGCTTCTTTCGCAGCTAATTTACTTCCCATCACTTTCATCGCCTTAGATTTTGGTCCGATGAACGTAATGTTATTTTTTTCGGCTAGTTCTGCGAAATCTGAATTCTCACTCAAAAATCCGTAACCTGGATGGATTCCATCTACGCCTAATTGTTTACAAACTTCTATAATTTTATCTCCTAATAAATACGATTGATTCGATGGTGCTTCACCAATACAAACCGCTTCATCAGCAAATTTTACGTGTGGCGAATTTCTATCCACTGTAGAATATACAGCAACGGTTTTAATTCCCATTTTTTTGGCGGTTTGCATTACTCGAATGGCAATCTCACCTCTATTTGCAACTAATATTTTTTTCATTTATTTTTTGTTTAACCGCAAAGAAGCGCAAAGGTTTCGCAAGGCTCGCAAAGATTTTCACTTTTGACTTATGCCTTTTGCCTTTTTACTTTTTACTTGGCTCTTTTCTATTCAAACTCGATTAACAATTGTCCTTTTTCTACCGCGTTGCTTTTTTCAACGGCAATAGACTTAATTTTTCCGCTACGTGGCGACACTAATGTGTTTTCCATTTTCATAGCTTCTAAAATTAGTAAAGGTTCATTTTCTGTAACTTCTTGTCCAACAGCAACGCAAACTTCTAGGATTAATCCAGGCATTGGCGCTTTTACTTCGTTGACCACTTTGTTAGCGCCCACAGAAATTCCCATAGATTCAATTAATAAATCTAATTCGTTGGCAATACTTACTTCGTAGGTATTTCCATTAACTTTTACGCTATACTTTCTGGAATTGAAATCGGCAGTGATAATTTCTGCCTGAAAAGGTGTGTTTTCGTTTAGAATATGAAAATGATTTTCTTCTACACTTACAGCATCTAAAGCAGTTAGGCTGTTTTCAGTAAAATTGAAAACTTGATTTCCATTTACTGAAATTTTATAAGGTTTGCTCATAATTACATATAATTTGAGCGTAAAAATAAGCAAAAGAAAACGTTTTCGTAAATATTATTTACAAGAATTTGTAAAAATGATATAGTTTAAATATTACTTATTAAAGTATTTTTTAACCAATTCGTATAAACGCTCTTTATCTAAAGGTTTGGAGATAAAATCATTGAAACCAAGTTGTTTAATTTTCTCTACTTCTTCTGGAAACGAATAGGAAGTTTGCGCAATTATAGGAAGTGTTTGATTGAATTCTCGTATCTTTTCGAAAGCGCCATAACCGTCTAAATTAGGCATCTTAATATCCATAAAAACCAAATCGATATCTGAATTAGTTCTGCAAATTTCAACTGCTTCTAATCCGTCTTTCGCTCTAATCACATTAAAATTAAAGATTTTTAATAGTTTTTCGATAAGTTTAAAATTGATATTATCATCTTCAGCCACTAAAAGCACTTCGTTATTTCCCAAATTATAATTTACAATTTGATGTACTTTTTCCACATCAATTGCATCTTTTTCAGCATATTTTAATGGAATTGTGAAGGTAAAAGTGGAACCTAAACCTTCTTTAGTTTCTACAGAAATTGTTCCACCTAACATTTCAACGTACGATTTTGAAATCGCCAAACCTAAACCTAAACCTTCGTTGGCTGAAATATTTTTGGCATTGATTTTATTGAAACGTTTAAAAATCTTGTCTTTAAAGTCATCCGGCATTCCAATTCCTGAATCTTTAACATGAAAAACGATTAGTTTATTTGCATTATCTACTTCATAATCTAAAATTACAAAACCTTCTTCTGTGAATTTTAAGGCATTATTTAATAAGTTGATAATGATTTGATTTAGTTTGACAGCATCTGTAACGATGTTCGTTTTCACTTTCTCATTTGGTTCTTGTAATTTCACAACTACATTTGCATTTTTATTTGAGAAACTTGCCGATTCGAAGGCTGCTTTTAATACATTCTCCAAATTAACATTTCTGTAATTCGGTCGAATTAAATCGGAATCAATTTTAGACATTTCAATTAAATCATCCACAATACTTAGTAAACTTCTACTATTATTTTGTACAATTCTAACGAATTCATGTCTTTCCTCCTCTGTGGTTTTTTCATCTAACAACAAATCGGAAAATCCAACAATAGCGTTCATTGGTGTTCTAATTTCGTGAGATAAATTCATTAAGAATGCTGACTTTAACTTATCACTTTCTTCGGCTTTTATTTTAGAAGCTATTAGTTCTGCTTTTTGCTTGAAATTCTCTTCAAAAAGTTTACCCATATAACGGAATTCACCTTTTATATTTTTCAAATCTTCAATAGCATCAATATCGTTTTTCTTTAGAATTTTCTTAATTAAATTTAGCGGCACACGCGACCATTTATTCGCATAATAAAAGAAAATAATCCATGCTAAAATTATAGCAAATGCCATGGTACACAATATACTTTTTGTAATATAAAAATCAATATCGTAAGATCTTCGGAAATATAATTTTGAAACTTCTTTCTTATCGATATCTTGCAAGGAAATTGTAGTAAAAACGGTTTTCAAGGCCTGTTCATCTCCACTATAAAATTTTATTTTAGAACTACAAATTTCTTCAATATTGGAAAAATATTCTCTATCGAGAAGTCGTGCCATAATAAAATAACCAGAAGGTTTGGTTTTATTTTTAAATGGATCGTTAGATGGATGAATGGACGCACCATATACTTCCACAATTCCTTCTGGAATTCTCATATAAAACTTCTCAAATTTTTTCTCTTTGATACGTCTAAAAACTTCTTTTGGAATAAAATCTTTTGTTTTTATTTTTAAAGTAGAAACTTTGGTGATAAACTCACCTTCAGCAGAATAAGCAGATAAATATTCTACATTATAAGTATCAATTAAAATAGCTATAGACGTATTAAACCATTTTAAATCTTTCGTATTCGTAAATTCCACAAATTCATCCCAATATGTAGCGTCAACCACAACAGCTGAATACGATTCTGAGTTTAATTTTAAAAGCGAATGGATTTCATTTTCATATAATTCTTTACTGCTCTTAAAAATGGCTTTTTCTTGAACACGCATATAAAAATATAGGAAAACTACAATTAATAGCAATCCGAACGAAACTAAAGACACAAGCGTAACAACTTTGAAATAAGTTGAGTTTTTGAATTTATTAACTATTATATTCATAAAAGGGGTTCTCTATATTTTTTAAATATATAAAAAATCCAACAAAAAACATGTTTTAATATAAAAATAATACTTTAATAACAATAATTTAAAGAAATAAGTAGTTATAAGAGAAAAAAAACTAAAGAATCAATAATCCAGAATCACGTAAAGTTTTCATTGGTTTACTGAACCAAA
>JAULXA010000330.1:0-7383 GCA_032118875.1 Flavobacterium sp. | reverse complement strand
GTTGACTTTAAAAGCTAACAATAAATTAGAAGAAGCGATTGTTGTTTTCAAGAAAATTGCAGATAATAATAAAGATGTAGAAAGCAGTAAAGTTGAAGCCGTTTACCAATTAAGTAAAATTTATTACATACAAGAAGATTATAAAAAAGCGTTAGATTACTCTAAAAAAGCGTTAGAATTAGTAGAAAACAATTCCGTTGGTATTTCAAAAAAGAAGATTCTTAACAACCTTATTTTAATAAGCGAAAAATTAGAAGATTATAAATTATCAAATTTCTATTTAAAAGAATTTTTGACTTTAAATGAAATTAAAAACAATTCCAGTCAAGCTAATACCGAATTATTAGTTAATAAAAAAGAACACGATAATCAATTAGAAATAGTTGAAAAATTGGAAAAAGAAAAAAGCGACCAATTGAAATCGATACGTTTTTCGAGGCTAATTAGCATCATGAGTATTGTTTTAATCGCGATTTTATCACTTTTGAGTTTTTCTTTATACAAAAACAACAAAATTAGAACGTTCACTTACCGACTTTTACAAGAAAAAAACAAAGAATTAACCGAACAAAAAGAAAAAGCAGAATTTGCTTCTAAAGCCAGATCTGAATTCTTATCTACAGTAAGTCACGAGTTAAGAACACCGTTGAATGCCATCAATGGAATTACCTATTTATTACTACAAGAAAAACCAAAAGCAAGTCAATTAAACTATTTGAAATCTTTAGAGTTTTCAGGAAATTATCTTTTGAGTTTTATTAATGACATTTTAGAAATTAACCGATTAGAATCAAATAACGTTCATATTGAAAAAATCAAATTCAATTTGGTTGAATTAGTAAACAACATTAACCAGTCTTTTAGTGGCTTTATTAGTAAAAACAATATTAATTTTAAATTAGATTTAGACATAGATGGCAATGAAAATCTAATTGGTGATCCAACCAAACTGTCTCAAATTTTAATAAATTTAATTAACAATTCTATCAAATTTACCAAAAACGGAAATGTTACCTTAAAAATCAAAACCGTTAAAGAAAAAGACAATAAAATAACTTTAAAGTTTGTTGTTCAGGATAATGGAATTGGTATTCCGGAAGATAAAATTGAAAATATTTTCGATAGTTTTTCACAAGGTTCTGTTGAAATTAACCGAACGTATGGCGGAACAGGTTTAGGACTTTCTATTGTTAAAAAAATCATTGAAATATTAGGTAGTGAAATTCATTTAGAAAGTAAAGTAAACGAAGGCACTAAGTTTTATTTCAATTTAAATTTCGACAAATCTGATTTAAAAACCATTTCAAGTATTGAAACCAATCAAGTTATTTCACACGATAACTTAAAAGGCAAAACAGTTTTATTGGTGGAAGACAACAAAATCAATCAAATGATTACCAAAAAAATGGTGGAAAACAAAGGTATGATTTGTACGATTATTGACAATGGTGAAGATTCTATAGTTGCCATGCAAGACAACAAATTTGATATGGTTCTAATGGATGTTCATTTACCTGGAATCAATGGAACTGAAGCTACAGCTGAAATTAGAAAATTCGACAACATTACGCCAATTATAGCTTTAACAGCCATTTCTTTAAACGAAAACAGAGAAATGCTACTTTCTTACGGAATGAATGACGTGGTGACTAAGCCGTTTTCTCCGGAACATTTTTACAACGTAATTAGTTCTTATTTTAAGAAGTAATTATTTTGCGAATTAAGGTCTGAAATTCTGTTTCTGAATTTAAAAACTTGCTTTTTATGGGTAAATAAAACAAATTATTCGCCTTAATTTTTCCGTTTAACCTAACGAAATCTTTTTCGGTAGTGACCAACATTTTTTCTTCAGCCAAAACATTTAATTCCGAAATTTCTTGTTCTGTAAAATTATGATGATCTGGATAAATTAATACGTTATCTTTTCCTGAATTTAAATAATCTATAAAATATTTAGGTTTCGCAATTCCAGCCACAATGACTTTTTCTTTAGGAATAACATCAGCTACATTCATTACTTTTTCAGCACTAAAAACCTCATTATCATAATCAATTGAAGTAAAGAAAACTGGTGCTTTTACATTCAATTTTTGTTTCACTTTATTTTGTTCTTGTGAAGAAATAGTTGCAGGACATTTCGTTACAATTACTAGATTCGCTCGGTTTTTTCCGATTGCAGATTCGCGCAAATTTCCAAAAGGCAAAATATAATCATCAGAAAATAAATCGTCATAAGCCGTTAATAAAATATAAAAACTTGCTTTGACTTTTCTGTGTTGAAAAGCGTCGTCAAGTAAAATCACATCTGGATTTATAGTTGCAACTAAGTTTTCAATTCCCGTTTGTCGGTCTTCGCAAACCGCTACAGAAACATCTGGAAATTTAGCCTGAATTTGATACGATTCATCACCTAATTCTTCTGCAGAAATTGCTTCATTTGCCAAAACAAAACCTTTCGTACTTCTTTTGTAACCACGACTCAAAACCGCGACTTTATACTTATCTTTCAATAATCTAATTAAATATTCGGTATGTGGCGTTTTTCCTGTTCCGCCAGCACTCAAATTTCCGATGGCAATAATAGGTAAATTATAACTTTTACTTTTGAAGAAACCCATATCGTACAGCCAATTTCTAACAAAAGTCACTAACCAATATATAATTGCAATAGGAAAAAGTATTTTTCTTAATAATTTCATATGAAGCTATTTATTATTTTATATTTGTCATATGGTATAGCTTTCTTATTAATAGGTGTTTGCATGCAAACGCTTTTTTTGTGGCTATTTCATAGTACGAAAATAAGTTTTTTTATCTTTGAAACTATAAAATTATAAAAAACTCATGCAATTATCTGAAATAACGAAACATTTGGAGCAATTAGCGCCATTAGCCTACGCCGAAGATTTTGACAATGTTGGCCTTTTAACAAGTCACGCTAACGATATCACAGGAATTTTAGTCTGTCATGATGCTTTGGAAGAAGTTATAGAGGAAGCTATTGCTAAAAAATGCAATTTAGTGGTTTGCTTCCATCCTATTTTATTTTCTGGATTGAAAAAAATCACAGGAAAAAATTATGTAGAAAGAGCGATTATTAAAGCGATAAAAAATGATATTGCGATTTACTCCGTTCATACGGCTTTGGACAATCATCAAAATGGTGTGAATAAAATTTTCTGTGATGCTTTAGGTTTAACAAATACTAAAGTTTTAATTCCGAAACAAAACTTCATTCAGAAATTGGTCACATATACACAACCAGATAATGCAGAAAAATTAAGAAATGCCTTATTTGATGCTGGTGCAGGAAACATTGGTAATTATGAAAATTGCAGTTTCAATAGTCAAGGTATCGGAACTTATATGGGAAATGAAAACAGCAATCCAGAATATGGAGACCGTTTTGAATTTGTAGAATCAAAGGAAATTAAAATTGAAGTGACTTTTGAAAAATACCTTCAAAAAAATATTTTAAAAGCTCTTTTTTCAAATCATGTATATGAAGAAGTGGCTTACGAAATTTATCAAACTGAAAATGAACATCAAAATATTGGTTTAGGAATGATTGGCGAATTAGAAAAACCAATGAAGCCTTCAGAATTTTTACAATTTGTGAAAGACAAGATGGAATGTGGCGGCATTCGTCATAGTCAGTTTTTAACTACTGAAATTAAGAAAGTTGCAGTCTTAGGTGGAAGTGGAAGTTTTGCTATAAAAAATGCCATTTCAGCTGGTGCCGATGCGTTTTTAACAGCCGATTTAAAATATCATCAGTTTTATGAAGCCGAAAACAAGCTACTTTTGGCAGATATTGGACATTTTGAAAGTGAAAGATATACAAAAAACTATATTGTTGACTTTCTTAAAGAAAAAATCACTAATTTTGCAATCATTTTATCAGAATTAAATACAAATCCCGTTAAATATTTTTAACAATATGGCAAATACAAAAGAACTAAGCGTAGAAGAAAAGTTAAGAGCAGTTTATGCTTTACAATTAATTGATTCTAAAATTGACGAAATTAGAAACGTAAGAGGTGAATTACCTTTAGAAGTGGAAGATTTAGAAGATGAAGTGGCAGGATTATCTAAGCGTTTAGAAAAATTAAACGAAGATTTAAGCGCTATTGATCATCAAGCAAAAGAAAAAAAGAATAATATTGATGACTATAAAGCGTCAATAAAAAAATATACAGAGCAACAAAAAAATGTGCGTAACAATAGAGAATTCAATTCTTTATCAAAAGAAATTGAGTTTCAAGAATTAGAAATTCAATTGGCTGAAAAGCACATTAAAGAAATGAAAATTACTTTAGAAAACAAAAAAGAAATTGTTGCTCAAACAAAAGAAAAATTAGAAGGTAAGCAAAATCACTTGAAGCACAAAAAAGCGGAATTAAGTGATATTATGGCTGAAACTGAAAAGGACGAGAATTTCTTAATTGAAAAATCTAACGAATTTAGAGGTAAAATTGAAGAGCGTTTATTAGCGGCTTACGACAGAATTAGAAACAGTGTTATCAATGGTTTAGCGGTAGTTTCTATTGAGCGTGGCGCTTCTGCTGGTTCATTCTTTACTATTCCACCACAAACTCAAATGGAAATTGCTGGTAGAAAGAAAATCTTAACAGATGAGCACAGTGGACGTATTTTAGTTGACAGTGTTTTAGCTGACGAAGAAAGAGAAAAAATGGAGAAAATTTTCGCCAAAATGTAATATCAAAAATCCCGATGCAAATCGGGATTTTTTTTTGCTTTAAATCTTCCAAACACAAAACCTTTTAACTTTTAAACTACTAAATTTTTAAACTAAAAAATACTACCTTTGCCAAATGGAAGAGCAATTAGTACGCATTAATAAATATTTGTCTGAATCAGGATTTTGTTCTCGTAGAGAAGCCGACCGATTATTAGAAGAAGGTAGAATTACGATTAACGGTCAATCCCCGGAATTAGGTACGAAAGTCGCGCCTGGTGATGAAGTTCGCGTCAATGGCGAATTAGTGACCAATGCGAACAAAAAACCTATTTATTTATCGTTCCACAAACCTGCAGGAATTGAGTGTACAACTAATTTGAGCATTCCAGATAATATTGTAGATTATATCAATTATCCAGAACGCGTATTCCCAATCGGAAGATTAGACAAAGCCAGTGAAGGATTGATTTTCATGACAAATGACGGCGATATTGTAAACAAAATTTTACGTGCTAGAAACAATCACGAAAAAGAATATATTGTTACCGTTGACAAACCTATTACAGATGTTTTCATTAAACAAATGAGTAACGGATTACCTATTTTAGATACGATTACTAAAAAATGTACTGTTGAAAAAATGAGTCAGTTTGTATTTAAAATTGTTTTAACGCAAGGTTTGAATCGACAAATTCGTCGTATGTGCGAATATTTAGATTACGAAGTGACTTCCTTAAAAAGAATCCGAATTATCAACATTACTTTAGATGTTCCTGTTGGAAAATACCGCCCTTTAACCGATAAAGAAATTATCGAATTGAACACACTTATTGAACCTTCAAGCAAAACCGAAGACGCGAGTATTTTACGTGATAAGAAAACCAATTACGGAAGTAGAAACTACGATAAGAGAAATAGGTAAATAAATACAAGAAAAAGGCATCAATAAGAAAACTGGGAATTACGTTAAAATAATTAAAACAAAAGAGGAAAAATAAGAAATCGCAAAATAAAATCTCTAATTTCCTAATAATAAAACACATACGTGTGTTTTTTTTATTAACTTTAGTTTTATTTTATTTGTTATGCCTCAATCTAACTCTAAATTATTACAAAAAATTTCCCTACTTGAAAAAGAGTTAGTCAATCAGAAAAAAGACTTAACACTTTTCGACCACTTTACTCAATATTTTAACAAAACCAAAGATTTAATTTGTATAGCAAGTTTAGAAGGCTATTTTACAAAAATTAATGAGGCTTTCTCTATTTCGTTAGGTTATACAGAAGAAGAACTTTTTTCAAAACAATTTATAAATTTTATACATCCAGAAGATTTAGACAAAACTCTTAAAGAAATTGAAAATTTAAACAAAGGGCAAAACACAATTAATTTCAGCAATAAATACAAAAAAAAAGACGGGGGCTATATAAACTTAAATTGGCACGCAATATCAAATGAAGAAACTAAAACAATTTTTGCAATAGCAAGGGATGTAACTGATGTAGAACAGACTAAAGAAAAACTAATATCAAATCAACGCTTATTAAATGAATCTCAAAAAATGGCTAAGATTGGAAGTTTTGAATTCAATCTTCAAACTAATGAACTTGTTTGGTCAGAAGAATTATTTAATATTTTTGAGATAGACCCTAAAGAAAAAGAAAACTTATATCAGCTATACGTAAATAGAATTCCTGCTGAATATATGACCTTATTAAACATTAAACTACAAGAAGCGATTATTGAAAAAAAATCTTATGAAATAGAACATACTATTGTCTTAGATGATGGCTCAAAAAAATGGATACTCGGATATGGCGAACCAATTGTAAACAAAAATAATGAAGTAATTAAAATTAGAGGAATTGCAAAAGACATTTCTACACAAAAAGAATTTGAAAACACTTTAAAAGCTAAAGAATATGCCGAAGCAACAAGCAAAGCAAAGACAGATTTCTTAGCCAATATGAGTCATGAAATTAGAACTCCTTTAAATGGAATTATTGGATTTACAGATTTATTAATTGAAACGAAACTGAATAAAAGCCAGCAAGTTTACATGCAAAACATAAATCAATCTGCAAATTTATTATTAGAAATTATAAATGACATATTAGAATTTTCAAAAGTAGAATCAGGAAAATTAGAATTATCGTATGAACCTGTTTCACTTAATGATTTAACACATCAAATCATCAATTTATTCACTATACAAGCTTCAGCAAAAAACATAAAATTAAAATTAAATTATGATTCAAATATTCCTAACATAATAGAAGCAGATGCTTTACGATTAAAACAAGTATTAGTAAATTTATTAAGTAACGCCATTAAGTTTACTAGTTTTGGTGAAGTAGTTTTACAAGTAGAATTAATTAATTTGAAAAAAAATAAATTTGCAACAATTAAATTTTCTGTAATAGATTCAGGAAAAGGAATTAAAAAAGAAAACTTAGAAAAAATATTTAATTCATTTGTTCAAGAAGATGCATCAACCACTAAAAAATTTGGAGGAACTGGACTAGGGTTAGCCATTGTAAACAAAATACTATCTTATTGCAAAAGTAAAGTTAATGTTAAAAGCGCATATGGTGAAGGAAGTAATTTTAACTTTATAATTAATTTCAAAATACCTGACCATACTACTGTTTTAAAAACAACTAAAAAAGAAAAAGTAGAA
>JAULXA010000329.1:0-5629 GCA_032118875.1 Flavobacterium sp. | reverse complement strand
AGTCATGTAATAAAATTGCATCTGGAGTTTGTACCTTATTTGCCATAATTATACCTTTTAGATTTTTTGGAATTTGTTTCTAAAAAAGAGTATTTTTATGTTATACGCAAAATGGTTTTTGAGATTAGTAAGAACAAATATAATGTTAAATATTTCATAATTACAAATTTTTTCTAAAATTTTAACACTTTTTACACAATAAATTCAAATTAAATAGGATTCAATTTTATTAAATTTGGGTTTTGTTAATTCAAAAAATGGTAGTTATTATTTGTATCTTTGCAAAAATTCGCATTTTTGTATGATACCAAAAGACATCACAACACTAGAACCTAAAAAATTTATATTGATAAAAGGTGCACAATTGCACAATTTAAAAAATATAGATGTGGCCATTCCGAGAAATCAAATGGTTGTCATTACTGGACTTTCCGGTTCTGGAAAATCAAGCTTAGCATTTGATACGTTATATGCTGAAGGTCAACGTCGTTATGTCGAGAGTTTGTCTTCTTACGCGCGTCAATTCCTAGGCAAATTAGACAAACCAAAAGTAGAATACATTAAAGGAATCGCTCCAGCTATTGCCATTGAACAAAAAGTAAACACTACAAATGCACGTTCAACAGTTGGAACCTCAACAGAAATTTACGATTATTTAAAATTATTATATGCCCGAATTGGAAGAACCTATTCTCCAATTTCTGGTGAAGAAGTAAAAAAACATACGGTTTCAGATGTAGTCAAACACATTCAAACTTTAGAATTAGATTCGAAATGGTTATTATTGGCTCCTATTCATTTAGAAGAAGGTAGAAAATTACACGACAAACTAAAAGTATTATTACAACAAGGTTTTGCACGTGTTTTAGTCGATAATCAAACGGTTCGTTTGGACGATTTTGTTTCAACTTTAGAAATGATTGATGAAAATACCATGGCCGACAAAGAAATTTTATTAGTCATTGACCGTATTGTTGTCAAAGAAGATGAAGAATTCTTAAACCGAATTGCAGATGCGTTGCAAATTGCTTTCTACGAAGGTAAAGGCGAATTGTATCTACAAGAACCCGACAATTCACACCGTTCTATTTTTAATTCTAATTTCCAATTAGATGGTTTAGATTTCTTAGAACCTAACATTCACTTATTCAGTTTCAACAATCCATACGGGGCTTGTCCAACTTGTGAAGGCTACGGAAGTGTGATTGGAATTGATGTCGAATTAGTCGTTCCAAATACCGCACTTTCTGTTTATGAAAATGCAATTTTTCCATGGCGTGGTGAAAGTATGGGTTGGTATCGTGATCAATTGGTAAACAATTCGCATCATTTCGATTTCCCAATTCATAAACCATATTTCGAATTATCGGACGAACAAAAAGCTTTAATTTGGACAGGAAATAAATATTTTACAGGTTTAAACGAGTTTTTTAAAGATTTAGAATCGAATAATTATAAAATTCAAAACCGTGTAATGCTTTCTCGTTACAGAGGAAAAACAAAATGTCAAACGTGTAACGGAAAACGTTTACGTCCAGAAACCAATAATATAAAAGTAGCAGGAAAAACCATTTCTGACTTAGTAGATTTACCAATAATTAAACTAATTCCTTTTTTCAATACGATTGAATTATCGGAATATGATTTAAAAGTCGCCAAACGTTTGTTGTTAGAAATTAAAAACAGATTAGACTTTTTAGATAATGTGGGATTAAATTATTTGAGTTTAAACCGACAATCAGCGACGCTTTCAGGTGGTGAATCGCAACGTATTAACTTAGCGACTTCATTAGGAAGTTCGTTAGTAGGTTCGATGTATATTTTAGATGAGCCAAGTATCGGTTTACATCCAAAAGACACTGAAAAACTAATTGAAGTTTTACTAAATTTAAAGAAATTAGGCAACACAGTAATCATCGTAGAACACGACGAAGATATCATGAAAGCTGCAGATATGATTATAGATATCGGACCAGAAGCAGGAACTTTAGGTGGGCATTTAGTCGCACAAGGAACTTATGAAGAAATTCTAAAATCGGATTCTTTAACGTCTAGATATTTGAATGGAAAAGAAGAAATTGCGGTTCCAAAAACAAGAAGAAAATTCAAAAATCATATTGATGTAAAAGGCGCACGTGAAAACAATTTAAAAAACATTGACGTTACCTTTCCATTAGATTGCTTAACGGTTATTACAGGAGTTTCTGGAAGTGGAAAAAGTACGTTGGTTAAGAAAATCTTGTTTCCAGCCATGCAGAAAAAACTAACAGGTTTAGGAGAAAAAGCAGGACAATTTACCGACTTAGAAGGTAGTTTTTCACACATTAAAAACATCGAATACGTAGACCAAAATCCAATTGGAAGAAGTTCACGTTCAAATCCCGTGACTTATATCAAAGCTTACGACGATATTAGAGAATTATACGCCAAACAAACCACATCCAAATTAAGAAATTACCAAGCAAAACATTTCTCTTTCAACGTAGATGGCGGTAGATGTGAAACCTGTAAAGGTGACGGAGAAGTTACTATCGAAATGCAATTTATGGCCGATGTGCATTTAGAATGCGAAACGTGTAACGGAAAACGCTTCAAAAAAGAAGTCTTAGAAGTCAATTTTGAAGGCAAAAACATCGACGATTTATTAAAAATGACCATCGATGAAGCAGTAACGTTCTTCGAAACAAATGGTCAAGCAAAAATCACTCAAAAATTACAACCTCTAAAAGATGTTGGTTTAGGATATGTACAATTAGGACAATCTTCTTCTACCCTTTCTGGTGGGGAAGCACAACGTATTAAATTGGCTTCGTTTTTAGTAAAAGGTGCGACAAAAGAAAAAATGCTTTTCGTATTTGATGAACCAACTACAGGATTACATTTTCATGATATTAAAAAACTATTAAAATCGTTTGAAGCCTTAATCGAAAAAGGACATTCCATTATTGTTATTGAACACAATTTAGAACTAATAAAATGCGCTGATTATATTATTGACATAGGTCCAGAAGGTGGTGAAAATGGCGGGCAATTAGTCGCATTCGGAACACCGGAAGAAGTCGCAAAAAATAAAAAATCATTGACAGGTAAGTATTTAGCAGAAAAATTGTAATATGAACAAAATCATCTTCTTTTTTTTATTAGGTCTTACCAGTATTTCTGCCCAAAAAAAACAGGTTTTCGCTGAATATTCAATCGGTGAAACCTCATCAGCAGACAATACTTTTATCGATTTAAAAGCGAGTCAAACTTTTGGTTTTGGTTTTGGAATACAACATAACGATTCTTTAAATTGGGTCAAACAATTACGAAATCCATATACAGGATTAATTCTTCAAGTGAGTAATCATGGAAATGTGGAAAGAATTGGACATACTATTTCATTACTTCCTTACATTGAAAAACCAATCATTTTTAAAAATGAAAAGCTGAAATTACTGACTGCAATTGGTATAGCGTATCATACCAAAAAATATGATTTTGTAGAAAATTGGCAAAACAAAGCCATTTCCACAGATTTTACTTATGCTTTTAGATTAGGATTATATTATGATGTTTTCCAAAAAAGTGATTTTCATACAAGATTAAACCTTAACTATTTACATTATTCCAACGGTCACATCGAATGGCCGAATAACGGAATTAATACATTGGCTTTAGGACTGAACATCACATACGATGGATTTAATAAAAACACCAATCCAGTTGAAAAAAGCGTTTCTCCAAAAGACATTCAAAAAAGTAAACAATCCTTCTTTTCCGTACAAACCGGAATTGGCGAACACGCTTTGTATCGTTTTTATAACTTTAGAAGAAATGTATATTCAGTTGATTTGATGTATGGAAAAATCTACAACAAAACACATAAAGTGGGTTTAGGATTGTACATGAGACATTACACCAACAATTACAAATACATCAAAGAAGGAAATAATTTAGTTTCTGAGGAATATCCAGAACTTCAGAAAAATCCATTTTTAAATGCGAGCAGTCTAGGAATTGCTTTAAATTACGAATTTTTAATGCAACACGTTTCCGTAGAAACAGAACTAGGCCTAACTTTATTCCGACCATTTTTCGAGACAGAATATCGTCTAGACGCCACATTAATCAACAAACAAACCCAACAATACGAAATCGGAAAAGCAGAAGGAATAAATTACACGCTTAAACGATTCGTATCTGGAAAATTAGGATTAAAATATTACTTATTCAACACCAACAAATCTCCTAAAAACAACTTCTACGTTGGTGGACATATCGTTTCCAGACTAGGACAAGCGGATTACAGCGAATTTACTTTGGGTTATATTCATGCTTTTTAATTCCCATTTTTTAACGTAAAGTCCCGAACAATAAAAAACATTGCGAACTTTGCGTAAATCCTTGCGTTCTTTGCGGTAAAAACGCTCTACAACGTTTGTCACCTGAAAGGGTTTTACTAACTTCGCAATTCAAACATTTCTACACACAAATGAAATTCCAAGTAGTATCCGATTATGTTCCAACAGGCGATCAACCTCAAGCTATTGAAAAATTAGCTGCAGGAATTCGCAATGGCGAAAAATACCAAACTTTATTAGGAGTTACAGGTTCTGGAAAAACATTTACAGTAGCGAATGTCGTTCAAGAAGTTCAAAAACCAACTTTAGTTTTAGCACACAACAAAACCTTAGCCGCACAATTGTATTCGGAATTCAAACAGTTTTTCCCGAATAATTCTGTGCAATATTTTGTTTCGTATTACGATTATTACCAACCAGAAGCCTTTATCCCGGTAACTGGAACCTATATAGAAAAAGATTTATCTATCAACGAAGAATTAGAAAAACTTCGTTTAAGCACCACTTCTGCCCTACTTTCAGGTCGTAGAGATATTATTGTGATTTCATCCGTTTCGTGTTTATACGGAATTGGAAATCCAGTTGAATTTCAGAAAAATGTAATTAATATCGAAAGCGGTCAAGCCATTTCTCGTACCAAATTATTGCATTTATTAGTTCAAAGTTTATATGCCAGAACAGAAATGGAATTCACACCAGGAACCTTTAGAATTAAAGGAGATACGGTAGAAATTTTCCCAAGTTATGGCGATGAACCGTTCCGAATTCACTTTTTCGGAGATGAAATTGAAGAAATTGAAGCTTTTGATGCTCGAACTTCTCAAGTTTTAGAAAAATACGAAAAGCTAAGCATCTATCCAGCCAATATGTTCGTGACTTCTCAAGACGTGCTGCAAAAAGCCATCTGGGAAATCCAACAAGACATGGTGAAACAAGTGGAATATTTCCGAGAAATTGGAAAACATTTAGAAGCCAAACGACTAGAAGAACGTACGAATTTCGACTTAGAAATGATTCGCGAATTAGGCTATTGTTCTGGAATTGAAAATTATTCGCGTTACCTTGATGGTCGTGAACCTGGAACAAGACCTTTCTGTTTATTAGATTATTTCCCTGACGATTATTTAATGGTTGTGGATGAAAGTCACGTAACCATTTCACAAGTTCACGCGATGTATGGCGGCGACAGAAGTCGAAAAGAAAATCTAGTAGAATACGGTTTCCGATTACCAGCTGCGATGGACAACCGACCTTTAAAATTTGAAGAGTTTGAAGCCTTGCAAAAT